>JAKAXN010000031.1 GCA_021816565.1 Actinomycetes bacterium | reverse complement strand
CCCCCGGCTTCATGCCGGGAAAGGACCTCGAATGGCGGGGCATGATCCGCCACGGCGCCCAGCTCGTCTTCGCCTACGCCGAGGCCACCGTGCCCCGGGTGTGCCTGATCATGCGCAAGGCCTTCGGAGGCGCCTACATCGTCATGGACTCCAAGGGCATGGGCAACGACCTGTGCCTGGCCTGGCCGTCGGCGCAGGTGGCGGTCATGGGGGCATCCGGAGCGGTCCAGATCCTGCACCGCCGGGAGGACGCCGACACGCAGGCCCGCCTGGCCGTGGAGTACGAGCAGGACTACCTCAACCCGTACGTGGCCGCGGCCCGGGGCTTCGTCGACGAGGTCATCGACCCGGCCGACACCCGGCGGTCGGTTGCGGGGGCGCTACGCATGCTGTCGACCAAGCGGGAGCGGCTGGTGACCCGCAAGCACGGCAACGGGCCCCTCTAGGTCGGCGCCCGCCTCAGGTGTGGGCCGGGCAGCTGGTGATCAGCGGATCGGCCATGAGCCGGTCCTGGCCGATCCGGTCCCCGCACACCTGGCAGCTGTCGAAGCTCCCGTCGTCCAACCGGACCAGGGCGGCCTCGATGGCGTCGAACTCCTCGGCCACAGCCGAGAGGAACTCCTCGTCAACCGCCACCGGGTCGGCCGGCGGATCCACCGCTTCGATGACCGGCGCTTCATCCACCACCGCCACCGCTTCCAGTGGCTCCCCCGCCTCCGGCTGGTCGGCCACCGGCTCGACCGGCTCCACCGCGACCGGTTCCACTGCGACCGGCTGGGGCTCGACCGGCCCCACCACCGGCTGGGGCTCGACCGGCCCCACCACCGGCTCCTCCACCACCGGCTCGGCCGGCTCCACCGCCTGGGGCTCGACCGGCCCCACCACCGGCTCCTCCACCACCGGCCCGGCCGGCTCCACCGCCTGGGGCTCGACCGGCCCCACCACCGGCTCCTCCACCACCGGCTCGGCCGGCTCCACCGCCTGGGGCTCGACCGGCTCCACCACCACCGGCTCGACCTCCCCGGGCACCTCCTCCGACCCGGTCTGCGGATCGGGGCCGACCAGCTCCGCAGGTCCGGTGTCGGTGCCCTCCACCTCTGGGACAACGGGAGCCGGGACGGGCAGCGGCTGCCCGGAGTCCTCGCCGCTCACGCCCGCGTAGCCAGTATCGCTCGGGGTGTCGCTCGGGAACATCGGCTCTACGCTACCTATACGCCCGGACGGGTCGGGGTTTATGCGCCGGCGACGGACCCTGTCGGCGAACGATGGACCGGGGCGGGAAGTGGGCCGCCAGGGTCTCGAACCCTGCACCTTGGGATTAAAAGTCCCCTGCTCTACCGGATGAGCTAGCGGCCCGTCGTACGGGTGTCTAGCAGAGTAGACCTCTTTGGTGAACGCCCGGATCAACCGGGCTGCGTCTCGCAGGCGCCGGCGGGAGGCCGGGGCCTCGGCCGGGCTCCCGCCGGCCGGGCCGACTCCAGGAATGTCCACCCTGGCCCCGATGACCGAACCGGCCGGGTCGGCCCCCGACGGCGCAGGTCGGGCCACCGGCGGGGTCCGCCTGCGGGCCGACCCCTCTCCCCCCGGAGCAGCCCTCCCGGCGGTCCGGCGGCGGACCCGCCCTGCCGTCCCCTTCCGGGCCCGGCTCGGGGCCGGGTCCTTCTTCCGGGGCCGGCGGGGGGCCGGGTCCTTCTTCCGGGGCGGGGCACCGACCATCGCCCGGGCCGCGGCCACGACCGCGCCCACGGCGCGTGTCAGAAGACTGTCGGACCTGCGGGCGCGAAACACGTGGCGATCCATAGTAGGGGTCGGTCCGGAACCGGCGTCAGCGTCAGAAGGTGATCACCCGGTCGACCCAGAGGGTCCAGTCGGCCAGCTCCTCGAGGGTCGAGCGGTGGGCGCCCCGGACCAGCGAGCTCTCGGCGGCACCCGACGCGTCGACGACCCGGCGCCCGCCGGTATGGCCGGGAGCGCCCGCCGGGGGCCGGAAGGGTCAGCCGGCGCGACGGCGGGCCCTCAGCACCACGTCGTCGACGTGGTGCGACGACGCCGCCCCGGGCGGCCGGGCCCGCTTGGCGTGCACTTCGATCTCCCAGTCGGCTGAGCCGGTCAGGGCGGCGGCGAAGTCGTCGACCCTCACGTAGGCGTCGGGGTCGAACGGCCGGCTCTCGGTCCGGGTGTCGACGGGCCGGCGCATGGGCTCGAGGTCGTGGCCCACCACGAGCAGGGTGCCCCCCGGGGCGACGGCGTCCAACAGGTTGTGGACGGCGCGGCCATCCGGGGTGCGGGGGATGGAGGCGTAGCGGGCCGAAACCAGGTCGAACGCCGCCGCCCCGTAACCGCCGGGCCCGTTGGCGTCGTCGTGACGGCACTCGACGGCCAGGCCCCGCCGCCCCGCCTCGGTCTCGATCCGCTCCAGGGCCCGCCGGGATATGTCACTGGCCGTGACCGTCCATCCCTGCTCCGCCAGCCACAGGGCGTCGCCCCCCTCACCGGCGCCGACGTCCAGGGCCCGCCCGGGCCGGAGGCCGCTCACCTCGTGCACGAGGGTGCCGTTCGGGTTGCCGCTCCACAGCGGCTCGCCCCCGTAGCGCCGATCCCAGTCGATTTGGTTGGCCGGAGCCCGGCCCGGCACCCGGTGATCGTCGGTGGCCAGGACCCGGCTGATCGCCGCCCCGATCCCGGGGCCACGGCCGGCACCGTCCGCCCCGGGCCCTGCCGGTTCGGCGACGTAGACCCCCGGCGCAGCCGTGGCCCCACTGCTGTCGGTCTCTATGAAGCTCCCCGAACCGCTCGGGCGGCCCGCCGGGTGGATCCCGAGTGACGCCAGCGCCTCGCATGTAGCCTCGTCGAGGAGGCCGGCGGCCACCAGCACCGTGCGGGCCACGACCAGGTGGCCGCCCGCCAGCTCGGCCCCGAACCGACCGTCGTCGCGGCGGGCGAGTCCGACCACCCGGCCGTCGAGCACCTCGCCACCGTGGGCCCGCACCTCCTCGCGACCCCCGGTGACACCGCCGGGGTCGACCACGATCACGGACCGGCGCCGCCGGCCCAGCTCGGCGGCTGCGGCCAGGCCGACGGGAGATCCGCCGACGACGACGGTGTCGCAGTGGCGCTCTAACCCAGCAGGGGCGTGGTTGCTCATGGCCGGGGAGGATAGGGTGATCTGCGCTACCAGCAAGGCTGTTTGCAGGATCTGCAAGGAAAACGGGAGAGCGAGTGGCCGATCACGATGGTGTGGAGCGACTGGTCCGCACCCGCCTGCGGAGCCTGCGGACCACGCTGGGGTTGTCGCTGGAGGAGCTGGCGGTGCGCACCAACCTCAGCCCCTCCACCATCAGCCGGGTGGAGACCGGCAAGCGCACCATCAGCCTGGATGTCCTGGTGCCGCTGGCCCGCGCCCTCCAGGTCGATCTGGACGCGCTGCTCGACGTGAGCACCGACGGCGATGTGGTCATCCGGCCGGTTCCGAGCCGGTCCTGGGAGCGGACCACGTGGATGCTGAGCCGGCCCACGGCCGGGACGGTGGCGGTGAAGATGCGCCTGGAGCCGGCGGACCGCCGCCCGGAGCAGAGGGTCCATCCCGGTCACGACTGGTTGTTCGTCCTGAGCGGGACGCTGCTCGTGCTGCTCGGGGACCGCGAGATCACCGTCGAGGCCGGTCAGGCCGCCGAGTTCGCCACCATGACGCCGCACGCAGTGGCCGCCACCGGCGGCCCGGCCGAGATCATCATGATCTTCGACCGTGACGGGCAGCGGGCCCACGTCCATTCCTCCCCGGAACCCGACGCCGCCGGGTAGCCTCCTCGCCATGAAGAAGCTCCTGATCCTCGCCGCTCTTATCGGACTCGGTGCCTTCGCGGCCCAGAAGTTGCGCTCCAACTGAACCACGGACTCCGGGCCCGGCACCGGATGGCCGGCAGCGGCCACCGGTGACGGCTCCGGGGCGCGGGGCGCCCGCCGCCCGGTCAGGAAGGCGGGGCCGCGGTTCCCTGAGGTGAGCCGCCGTCGGCAGGCTCCCGGGGAGCCATGATCGCCACCGTCCCCTGGGCGGCGCAGACGAGCCGGCCCAGGTTGGTCACATCGACGCGCACGATGGCGCTACGCCTGGACAGCGCCACGATCCGGGCCTCGGCGACCATGGGACCGGGCCGGGCGGGGGCGGTGAAGTTGAGCTTGAAATCCTGGGTGGCCGGCCAGGATCCGCGGGGCACCACCGGCAGGCACACCGCACCGAGGACGTGGTCGACGAGCGCCGACACCACCCCGCCGTGGGCCGCGCCGAACGGGTTGAGCAGCTCCTCGGTCACCGGCAGCTCGCAGGTCAGCCGGCCGGGCTCGACCCCGGTGGTGGAGATCCGCAGATAGGCGGGCAACCCGCCCCCGGCCGGGCCGGCGGTGTACCGGCTCTGCAGCATGGCGGCCGCGATCTCGGAGTCGAAGGTCTCGAAGGCTGTCTCGGCGTGGGTGATCCCGAGAGGCTACCTGCCGCTAGGCGAACCGCCCCGGTTCGGGGGCGTCTCCGCTGGGGGCCCGGCGCCGCCCGGCTCGGTCAACGACGGGCGCCGACGGCCGCGGCCCAGGTGCTGCGGCTCCTGCAGCCCGACGGCCATGACGGCCGCCGAGGCCAGGCCGAGCACGCCCACCACGGGGCCGGCCAGAGCGATGGCGGCCGCGCCCACCACCACCGAGTCGACCAGCGGCCCGGCCGTGTACCCGGAGTCGGAGACCACCCGCCACACGGCCAGGAACGACGCCCGGCTGGCGGACGGCGTCAGGTCCGCCCCCAGGGTCATGACGATCCCCGATCCCATGCCGTTGCCGAAGCCCAGCACCAGGGCCACCACGAACAGCGTGGTGAAGCTGTCGCTGAGGGGGATGAGGAGGTGACCGACGGAGAGGAGGACGATGCACGGGAGGGCCACGGCCCGGCGCCCCCACCGGTCCGAGACGATGCCCGAGGGGTAGAAGAACGCCAGGTCGACCAGCGACGACCAGGCGAAAATGGTGGCCGCCGCGGCCGACCCCAGACCGATGTGGGCCGCCCACAGGGGCACGATGGCCGTGCGGCTGCCGCGCAGCAGCATGATCCCGAACGCCCCGACGCCGGCCGTGGCGAATCCCCGGCGGTGGTCCCTGAGCACCTGGAGGGGGCGGACCGTCTCCTGGGCCCCGGCGCCGGAGTCCACGTCGCTGCGGTCACGCGCCAGAGCCAGCCACCCGAATCCGACGGCCACCGCCACCAGGTAGATGACGAACGCGACAGAGGCGTCGGCACGCGAGGCGAACGCGACGAATATGAACGGGCCGATCACGTTGCCGGCCCGCATGACCCCACCGAAGAGCGACAGCGCCCGGCCCCGCACCTGCGGGGGCGCCACCCGGCTCAGGTGGGTCATGCGGGTGAGGCTCCACAGCGCCAGCCCCCCGGCCTGCACGAACAGGGCCACGGCCAGGACGGCCACCGACCCGGCCAGGAGGCAACCCAACAGGCCGGCGGCCATCATCGACGCGGCCAGCACGCTGGAGCGGATCTCCCCGATGCGGCCCAGGATCCGCCCGGCCGGCAGGTCGAAGACCATGGTCCCGAACGAGTTGACCGCCACCACCGCGGTGGCCACCCCCGGGGAGGCGTGGAGGTCCCGGGCCGCGTAGACCAGCACCGGCAGCATGGCTCCCTGCCCGGCGGACAGCACCAGGTTGGGCAGGTACACCTGCATCCAGAGGGGCCTGATCGCCCCCCCGGTCGGGACAGCCGATCGGTCCCGGTCCACCTCCGGGCCCGCCCCGGGTATATGCGATTGGTCCAGCGGCTCCGCCACCTCGTCCTCCGCGCCCTTCCGAGCGGCAACAGGCTCGCATCACCGGCGGCGGGGAGCAACTTGGTTTCGCCTTCCGGCGAACCGGACCGGCCGCTGCGCCGGCCCCGGCGGGCGGCCTACCATCGGCTCCGGTCCCCTCGAGACGGTCCGGCCGCGGCGCCCTTGCCCGGTCGTCGCCGGATGGGGGCCCTGCTGTGGGGATGGGCATCTTCGAGAAAGGACCAGCTTCGATGACTGACAGCCGGCCGGCGATCACCGGGATCCACCACTTCTCCCCCACCGTGCGCGACGTGGAGGCCAGCGCGCAGTGGTACCAGAAGGTGTTCGGGCTGGAACGGGTCCCGGTCAACTTCCCCCACTACGAGCGGGAGGACACCGGCTTCGCCGTGCTGCTCATCGATCCGAGGAGCGGGCTGGCCATCGGGCTGCACTCGAACGAGGGCAACGGGGGGGAGCAGTTCGACGAGAGCCGCACCGGCCTCGATCACATCGGGTTCAACGTGGCCGACAGGGCGGAAATGGAACAGTGGGCCGCCCACCTCACGGCGGTCGGGGTCGACCACAGCGGCATCCGGGACGTGACGGAGCCGATGACGTTCTCGACGCTGGTGTTCCGGGACCCCGACAACATCCAGCTCGAGCTGTTCACGATGGGCTGACCGATCAGTCGGAGTAGCCGGGCGAGGCGACCGACGCGCCCTTCCTGCGGTTGCACGGGCCGCACAGCAGCTGCAGGTTCTCCGCCGAGGTCGCCCCGCCCATGCTCCACGGGATGATGTGGTCGTACTGGAGCTCGGTGGCCGATCCGCACTGCCGGCACACCCCGCCGTCGCGGTTCCACACCAGCAGCCGGAGGTCATCGGGGATGGCCCCTCTGGCCCGGGCCGGAGCGGGGGGCGCGGACATGGAGGCGAGGGTCTGGGCCCGGCCGATCTGGGCCCGCCGGGCCTGGCCCCGGGCGACCAGCAGGGCCCGGACCTCACCGGCGGACAGGTCCTCGTTGTCCCAGTACCAGCGTCCGTCGAAGCGCCAGTAACGGCGCTCCCCCACCTCGATGAACTCCACGGCGTGGTCCTGGTCCGACAGGTCGACCATCTGTCTCCAGGCGGTCTTGCCGACCCGACCCGGCCGCCGGTAGGTATCGCGACCGATGGCGACGGTGACATAGCCCCGGCCGGTGAACAGCCAGCCGGGGCCCCGCTGCCAGGTGGCATTCACATTCTCCGCTCGCCGAAGCATCCTCAACTACCTCTGGGCCGACCGTCGCGACACAGGAGAGTACCCGGATGACGGCGCCCGGCCGGGCCGGTCAGTGCCTGGTGCCGATGCCCAGGGTCACCGGTCGTGGCGGGCTCACCGGTGGTTCGGCCGGTGGCCCGGAGCCCGGGGGAGGCGCCGTCGGACGGTGTCCCGGGTCGCTGCCGCCGCCGTCCAGCCGGAACGGCGGGTACTCGTCGGTCATGAGCGCGGCGTAGGCCAGGACCCGGTAGCACCACCGGTTGAGGCCCATGATCAGGTCGAACAGCTGATCGGGGTAGCGGCCCCTCACCCCGCGGATGACCGCAGCGATGATCGCCAACACCGCGATCAGCCCCCCGCCGGCGCTGCGCCAGGACCCGGACCAGCCGTAGCCCCACCCACCCACCAGGAAACCGACGATCACGTAGTGCGGCAGGGCCAGCAGCCACCATTTCACCAGGACCAGTCCCCGGGACAGCCGTTCGGGATAGTCGAGGGAGAGGTCGGCCGGGTACGTGGGGTCCTCCCGCAGGCTGAACGGCGGGTAGCGGTCGGTTCCGAAGGCGCTGAGGGCGTAGAACGACACCCGCCAGGTCCAACGGAACACCCCGACGTTGAAATCGAAGATGCCACGGGGGTAGCGGCCGGTGAAGAGGATGGCGAAGCCGGCGATGACGGTGAGCACGGCCACGGCCATCCACAGCAGGGCCAGGACCAGCACGTGGGGGATCACCAGCAGCCACTTGATGAGCCACAGCCACCGGCTGGTAGCGGGGTCCACCCGGCCCTCCAGGCGCAGCGGGTAGGCACCGGGGCGGACCTCCGACGCCGGTCTGGCGGACCATTCGGCGCCGGCCGGTACCTGTTTCCCGGCGGAGCGCAGGCCCAGGTACAGCAGCAGGGCCGCGCCGGCGAGGACCAGGACCCCGAAGCCGCCGATGCCCAGGCCGATGGGCAGCAACAGCCCCGTGTCGACCCCCACGCCCACGTTGGCGGCCACCCCCGGGGATCCGTCGGCGTTCATCACCACCGCAGCCCACTTGCCGGGCCGGCTGTCCCAGACGAGGGCCTGCTGGCCGGGGCCCGATGTCCGGGCGACCCAGAACAGCTGGGCTCCCGGAGCCCCCGGCACCGCCGATCCGGCGACGTCGGTGACGTCGCGCTCGAAGGGGCCTCCCGGCAGCGACCGCACCACGGTGCGCGACACCCCGCCCAGCCAGGCGTCCACCTGGCCGCTGGGGGCGATACCGATGAAGATGGCCCGCCCGGCCGGGTCGGCGGCCCGGATCCGCACGGTGCCGGCCGGGTGGGTGGGCACCCAGTCACCCTCGGAGGGCCGGAAGCCGAAGTCGACGGACCCGCTGAGGGCGTAGCCGGGGCTCTGGAGCAGCGCGGTGCTGGTGTTGTAGTACCCGGCTGCGTCCCGCTGGGTGGCGTCGGCCCAGATCAGGGTGGCGCCGGCGGCCACGGCCACCAGCCCGAACAGGGCGAGCAGGGCCCCGACCACGGTCAGGACGATTCGGCCTGGGCGCATCGCTCCACCTCCTACGGGACCGGTTGCGCTGGGCCCAGTACAGACCGGGAAGGGGGCCCGCTGCTGGAGGAGAAGGTCACGACCGGGCCTCCGGCCGGGACAGGCGGCGTATCGACGGCACGTGGAGCAGCAGGTCGATGGCCAGGGCCGCCACCGCCCCGACCGCGGCGGCCTGGGTCAGCACCGCCAGTGACGGGCGGCGCTGCAGCGAGAAGAAGTCGTTGACCCCCGGCACGAAGAACGCCGCGGCGAACAACCCGCCCATGGACACCACCAGCAGCAGGCGCCACCCGGTGAGTGGCCGGGCCGCGATCAGCAACACCCACAACGTGACAATGACAGTGACGATTATGGAGGCGGTCCGGGCCGCGTCGCCCGATGACCCCTGGTGGCGGGCCAGCGCGTAGGTGACCATCACGGCGGCTGCAGTCAGCGTCCCGGCGATGAGGGAGAAGACCATGACCCGGCGGAGGAACCCGGGAGTGAACCGCCGCTCGCTCGGGGCCAGGGCCAGGACCATCCCGGGGATGCCTATGCCCACCGCGCTTATGAGGGTGAGGTGACGGGGCAGGAACGGGTAGGGCCAGCCGAGGATCGACGCGGTCACCACCAGGATGAAGGAGTAGACGTTCTTCACGAGGAACAGGACCGCCACCCGCTCCACGTTGGAGAGGACCCGCCGGCCCTCGGCGACCACCGAGGGGAGCACGTCGAAGTCGTCGTCGAGGTTGACCAGCTGGGCCACGCCCCGGGTGATGGCCGATCCCGACCCCATGGCGATCCCGAGGTCGGCCTCCTTCAGGGCCAGCACGTCGTTGACCCCGTCGCCGGTCATGGCCACGGTGTGGCCGCGCCGGTGCAGGGCGACCACCATGTTGCGCTTGTCCTCCGGGGTGACCCGGCCGAACACCCGGCCGTCCTCGACCACCGGGTCGAGCTGCTCCGGGGCCTGAGGCAGGGTCCGGGCATCCACCGCCCGGGCCGCTCCCGGCACCCCTACCCGCTCCGCCAGGGACCTGACCGTGGCCGCGCTGTCGCCGGAGATGACCCTGACGGTGACCCCCTGGCCGGCGAAGTAGGCCAGCGTCTCCCCGACCGCCGGACGGGTCCTCTCGCTCAGCTCCACCACGGCGGCCAGGACCAGGCCCCCCGGCAGCGCCTCACCGGCCAGCGGCCGGTCGGTCCGGGCCACCACCAGCACCCTCCTGCCCCGGTCGGCGGCCTGCGCCACCCGGGGACGGAGGCCGTGCGGATCCTCGGCGGCGACCATCTCCGGCGCCCCGACCACCCACGTACCGTGACCCTCGAAGGAGGCCGCGCTCCACTTGCGGGCCGAGCTGAACGGCACGTGATCCAGGAGCGACCAGGTGGAGCTGGGCTCGAGGGCCGCCCCGATGGCCAGCATGGTGGCGTTGGCGTCGCGCCGCCCGGCCATGGCGGCCAGGGCGTTGGTCACATCGTCGCCCTCCGGGCCGGCCTGCATGCTGTCGTAGGCGATGCGCCCCTCGGTCAGGGTGCCGGTCTTGTCCACACACAGGGCGTCCACCCGGGCCAGGGTCTCCACTGCCGGCAACTCCTGGACCAGCACCTTGCGGCGGCTGAGCCGCAGAGCGGCGGCGAGGAAGGCCAGGGTGGTGAGCAGCACCAGGCCCTCCGGGATCATGCCGACCAGGCCGGCCACCGACCCCCGGATCGCCGTCCGCCACGGCTGGGCCTGCAGCTGACGGATGATCAGCACGGGGGCGATCACCACCATGGTCCACGACAGCACCTGCAGGATCCGGTTGATCCCGCCCATCAGCTCGGATCCGGCCAGGCTGAAGCGGCGGGCCTCCTCGGCGATGCGGTTGGCGTAGGACTCGGACCCGGCCCGTACCACCCGGGCCCGGAGCGAGCCGGCGACCAGCCAGGATCCCGACACGAGTTCGTCGCCCCCGGCCTTGGCCACCGGGTCGGATTCCCCGGTGACGAGGGACTCGTCGACCTCCCCTTCATCGGCCTCCACCACGGCGTCCGCGGTGACCTGGTCCCCGGGCCGGAGGTCGAGCAGGTCGTCGACCACCAGGTCCTCCGGCTGGATCTCCACGACCCGCCCGTCGCGCACCACCCGGGCCCGGGGCGCGCTGATCACCGCCAGGCGGTCGAGGGCCCGCTTGGCCCGCAGCTCCTGGGTCGCCCCGACCACCGTGTTGATCACAGCGATGGCCAGGAAGGTGGCGTCGGGCGCCGAACCGGTCGCCAGGGTGGCCGCCCCCAGGGCCACGAGGAGCAGGTTGAGCCGGGTGAGGGCGTTGCGCCGGAGGATGGCCCCGAACGACTGGGAGGCGGATCCGGCCTCGCCGGTCGGCGAGGCCCGGCGGCGGTCCTCCACCTCCGAGGCGGTGAGCCCCTCGGCCAGCCACCGGCCGCCGCCGACGGGGCCCGACGGCGGGGCGGACGCGTCGGTGGCCGACCCGTCCGGCTCCGGCGCCGGTCCGGCCGGCGAGACCCGGGCGCCGGACCGGCCGCCGGGGCTCACCGGGCCGCCGCCGGGCCGATCCCGGCCATCGGGCCGTCACCACCGGCCGACCCCTCCCCGGTGTCGTCGCCCGACACGTAGAGGTAGCTCTCCTCCTCCTGGTCGAAGTGGAGTGACAGCACCGCGTACAGGCCGTAGAGGAGCCGGCGGATGTCGGCCAGGTCGTCGGGTCCGGGCGGGTCGGCGCTGTCGGCTATCACCACCCCGAGCCGCCGGATCAGGTGGGCTATCTCGTTGTGGGCCCGGCTCATGGTCGAGGTCCGTCCCTCCCCGCCGAGCACCCGGGCCAGCATGGGGTACAGGGTTTCCTGCTCGGCCATCTCATGGGGGAGCAGGTCCTGGTCCAGCCACCGGTAGACGTCACGGGCCAGGGCGAACGCTTCACCGTCGGGTCGGGACCCGACGGCGTCGGCGGCCCGGCGCAGGTCCTCGAGGCGGGGCCTGAGCTCCCCGTGCTCGGAGGAGAAGCGGGAGGCGATGGCCGCGTCCTCCCCGGTGATCGGCGCCCCGATCCGGCGGGTCGCCAACGCCCGCATGGCGTTCAGGATGACCACCACGTCGATGGCCTCCTGGGTGATGGCCCCCCAGGTGGGGGGCAGAAGGCCCAGCCCGGCCACCAGCATGGCGACCAGGGACATCCCGATGCCGGCCACCACGCTCTCGGTGGCGATGCGCAGCGACCGTCGGGCGATGACCACCGCCTCGCCCAGTCGGTCCAGGCGGTCCACGGTCAGCACCACGTCGGCGGCCTCCGACGAGGCGGTGGCGCCGCGGGCTCCGAGAGCGACGCCGACGTCGGCGGAGGCCAGGGCCGGGGCGTCGTTGATCCCGTCGCCGACCATGACCGTCGGCCCCTGCTGGCGGGCCAGGGCCACCGCCTCCAGCTTCTCGGCCGGGCTGCGCTCGGCCATCACCTCGTCCACCCCGATCACCACCCCGACCGACTCGGCCACATCCGAGCGGTCACCGGTGACCATCACGATCCGGGCTATGCCGTCTCGCCGGAGGTTCCGCAGCGTCCGGCGGGCGTCGGCGCGGACCGGGTCGGCGAAGACCAGCACCCCGGCGCAGCGCCCGTCCAGGGCGACGAATACGGTCAGGTGCCCTTCCCGGTCGGCCCGGCGTCGGGCCGCCACGGCCCAACCGCAGTCGCCGCCCACCCAGGAACGGCTGCCGACGGCCACCGCCCGGCCGTCCACCAGGCCCCTGGCCCCCTTGCCGGGAACCTCGACCACCTCGTCGGGCAGACCCAGACGCAGGTCCCGCTCGAGGGCGGCCCGGACGATGGCGGCGGCCAGGATGTGGGGGGACACCTGGTCCAGCGAGGCGGCCAGCCTCAGCACCTCGTCGCCGGGCGGACCGGAACCCGGGACCGCCACCTCCACCAGGGCGGGTCGGCCCAGCGTCAACGTCCCGGTCTTGTCGAACAGCAGGATCCGGGACCGGGCCAGCCGTTCCAGGACCGCCCCGCCCTTGATCACCACCCCTCGCCGGGCGGCCAGGGACAGGCCCGAAACCAGCGCCACCGGGACGGCCAGGATCAAGGGGCAGGGGGTGGCCACCACCAGCACCGCCACCGCCCGGGTCAGTTCGCCGGCGATCAGCCCGGCGGTGGCGGCGCCGGCCAGTGACACCGCGAGGAACCACAGGGCGTAGCGGTCGGCCATGCGCACCGCCGGTGCCGAGGAGGCCTCGGCCGCCCGGACCAGGGCCACCAGCCCCGAGTAGGTGCTGTCCTCGGAGGTGGTGGTGGCCCGCAGCTCCAGCGGAGCCCCGGAGTTGACCGTGCCGCTGCGCACCGGGTCACCGGCCGGGTGCTCGACCGGGAGGGCCTCCCCGGTGAGGGCTGACTCGTCGATCACCGCCACGCCGGTCTCCACCCGGCCGTCCACCGGGACCACCTCGCCCGGCTTCACCACCAGGAGATCACCGACCCGGACGTCCTCTACCGGGACGTCGGCCAGGCCTGCGGGCGCCCTCACGTGGGCCACCCGCGGGGTGCGCTCCACCAGCCGGTGCAGCTCCCGGCTGGCCCGGCCCTGGGCCCACGACTCGAGGGTGCGGCCCGTGGCCAGCATCACCGAGATGACCGCCCCGGCCAGGTACTCGCCGACGGCCAGGGTGCCGGCCAGGGCCAGGACCGCTATGACATCCACTCCCAGGCGGTGGTGGCGGGCCGCGTCCACCACCCACCAGACGGCCGGACCCAGCCCCACCGCGGTGGTGGCGGCCCAGGCCGCCTGCGCCCCGCCCGGCTGGCCGGCCAGGTGGAGGACCGCCCCGACGGCCAGGCCGGTCAGGCTGGTAACCAGCAGCACGCTGTCGACCGACGGGCGCCAGCGGCGCCGACCCGGGCGGGCCGGCGGGCCGGCGGGGGGGACCGGCTCCACCTTCTCGGGCACCGTCGGCCGCCGGTCAGCCGGCTGCGGGCGAGGCCTCGACGATCCCGCGGACCCGGCTCAGGATCTCGTCCTCGTCGGCGAGGGCCAGCTCGTCGCTCACCCAGCCTCCGGCCAGCTCGCCGTCTATCCGACGGGGAGTGCCGTCCGGATCGACCAGGAGCTTCTCCAGGAGGCCGGCCCGGGCGATGGGCTCGAACGGGTCCGGGTCCCAACCCCGGGACGAGGTGATCATCCTGATCTGCTCCACCGACAGGGGCGACTCCACCCAGATGGCCAGCCAGGTCGACAGGTCGCCCTGCTGGCGCCCCCCGATCAGGTAGCCCATGGTCTCGGTGTTGTCGGTGAGGACCGTGAGCACGTCCACGATCCGCCCGGACCAGGCTTTTTCCGCCGCCAGCAGGCTGCCGATCCCGGCCGGGACCGATCCGTCGGGGTTGACGCGGGCAGCGACCGCGTCGGCGACCTCGGTGATGTCCGGCTCGTGCCGGTCCGCCGCCGTGAACTCGTCAGTACGCATACGGCCTCCTGTCTGGTGTCAGACCAGACCGTGCCCCGCCGGGCCCGGTCGTCTCCAGAGCCGAAGGTCCGTAAGTGCTCCTTATACCTTCTGCGCCGCCCCGGCCGGGCCGGCCACGCCGCCGATACCGCGCCGGTGCAGGGCCATCCACCGGCCGGCGAGCATCACCGCCGCCCCCACCACACAGGCCCCGGCGGCCACCGCCCAGGCCACCGCGTAGGAGCTGTGCCCGGCGATCTGTCCGAAGAGGAACGGCCCCACCACCCCGCCCAGCCGCCCCCCGGTCTGGGTGACCCCGGTGGCCCAGCCCGGACGATCCGGGTGGAGGCGGACCACGGCGAAGTTGAACAGCCCGTTCCACCCCCATCCCACCCCGAAGGCCAGCACGACCACCGGGAGGTAGGCCCACGACGCCCCCTCCGCGGAGGCGGCGGCCAGGCCCAGGAAGCCGATGGCACCGGCCGCCAGCATGGCGGCCACCACCGGCAGGTGGTCCCCGGCCCGGCGGTCCGAGTACCAGCCGACCGCCACCCGGCCCACCACCGCCGCAGCTCCGCCCACCCCGAGCAGCAGACCGGCGCTCCCCCGGCCGGCCCCGGCGGAGACCGCCGAGCTGGCCAGGAACGCGGTGAGCGACCCCGCCGCGGCCAGGCCCAGACCGAAGCCGGCGGCCATGACCCAGAGCTCGCCGGCGCCCGAGCGGGGCGGCCGGGCGGCGGACGCAGCCCTCCGGGCGGCCATGGACTGCTCGGGGCGGGGGAGCACCGCGGCCACGACCGCGGCCAGGACCGCGGCCAGGGCGAACGCCCAGCGCCAGCCGACGGTGAGGGCCAGGGCCGGCACCGCCAGGCCGGCCAGGGAGGTGGTCAGCGGGACGGCGGACTGCTTCACCCCGAACGCCACCCCCTGGCGGTCGGCCCGCATGCGGCGGGTGAGGTAGGTGTTGGCGGCCGGCTGCATGGCCGCGCTGGAGACACCGGCCACCACCAGGAGCACCGCCAGGGCGGTCACCGAGTGCACCACGCCGGCTATCAGGGCCAGCACCGCAGCGCTCACCCCGCACGCCACCCGCATGGTCCGCAGGGCCCCCACCGCTTCCACCACGTGACCGAGCCAGACCGAGCTGCCGGCGGCCCCCAGGTAGTACAGCGCCACCAGCAGGCCGAGCGTACCGGCCCCGAAGTGCAGCGACTCCCGGATCTGCACCGCCACCGCCCCCAGGAGGAACACCGGCAGGGCGCACGCCACCGTCCCCGACATGGACGCCGCCAGCACCCGCCGGTTTCCGGTCGGGCTCGGAGACGGGACAGGGTCGGCCACCGGCGCCGACGTTACATACCCCGGGGGGAAGCTGTCCGATCCCCCGTCTGTCAGCCGGACCGGGCCTGTGGCGGCCGGTTCAGGCCCGACCCCGGCGGTCCCTCAGCAGGGCCCGGGCCGCCCGCCGGCCCGAGACCAGCGCCCCCTGGATGGAGGGGGTGTCGCGCCAGTCGCCGCACACGTAGCGGCCGGCGCTGATGCGCACCGGGCGGCGCAGGTCGAGCGGCGGCGGAGCGGACGGCTGGGCCCGGTCGATCCGGTAGGTCGCCACCGGGTGGAAGTCGTCGGGGGCCAACCCGTACAGGACAGCCAGCCGCCCCCGGACCGCCCGGTCCAGGTTCGGGTCGTCCCGGCGGGGTCCCACCACGCTGGTCGCGACCAGCACCCGGCCGTCCGAGGAGTAGCCGGGCGCGGCGGCGGTCATCACCACGGTGTTGGCCACCAGGTCGAGGTGGTCGGGATCGAGGATCAGGACCGGCTCCTCCACCGGCGCAGCCTGCAGGGCGTGGTAGAGGGTCGTGACCCCGTTCCACTCCGGGGGGGCCAGGCCCGGCATCAACCGGCCGGCGGTGGTGCCGTCGGTGGCGACGATCACCGCCGGGGCGGCGAGATGCTCACCGCCGGCCAGCACCACTCCCGTCCCGGTCAGCTCGCTGACCCGGGCCCCGAGCCGCAACGCGCCGGCCGGAAGGCCGGCGGCCAGCTGCTCCGGTATGGCCTGCATGCCGGAGGCCGGTACGGCCACCTGACCCCTGACGAAGGTGCGCCACACCAGCCGCATGAACCGGGCGGAGGTGGACAGCTCCGGGTCGAGCAGCACCCCGGCCAGGAACGGCCTGATGAACCTCTCGGCTCCCGCCTCCCCGATTCGGTAGTGCCGGAGGGCCTCCTCGGCCGTCATGTCGTCCCCGGCCAGGAGGGCCCCGACCGGGGCGAAGCCGCACCACCCGGAGAAGGCGGCGATGGCCGCCTTGTCCGACCCGGGCATCAGGGTGGTTCCGAGCGTGGCCCGGCTCCGGCGCCAGTCCGAGCGGGGGTCGACCAGCAGGTGGGACCGCCCGCCGTGGTGGACCAGCGCCCCCTTCACGAACCGGCGCAGGTCCAGCGCCTCGAGGTCGAGCAGGTCGGCCGCCGCCGGGTAGGCGGTGTTGAACACCTGGAAGCCCCGGTCCAGCCGGAACCCGTCGACCACGTCGGTGCGGACCCGGCCCCCCACCGCGTCGGATGCCTCCAGCACGGATACCTCGAGCCCGGCGGCGGAGAGTTCTCTGGCGGCGGACAGGCCGGCCAACCCGGCCCCGACCACGATGGCGTCGACGGTCATCGCCTCCGACCGTAGCGGCACCGGGACGCTACGGACATAAGGGGGCGGCCCGCGCGAAGCTCGACCGGTGCCAGACAGCCCGGTCCGCGACACCCCGCCCCCCCTCTGCCTGGTCACCGGGGCTACCGGCTACATCGGCGGCCGGCTGGTGCCGGCCCTGCTCGACGCCGGCTACCGGGTGCGGGCCGCGGTGCGGGACCCGAAGCGGATGCGGGACCAGCCCTGGGCGGACCGCATCGAGGTGGTGAGGGCGGACGTGACCGAGCCTTCGAGCCTGCAGGCCGCCTTCGAAGGCGTGGGCGTGGGCTACTACCTGGTGCACGCCCTCGGGGCCGGCCCCGGGTTCGAGGCCATAGACCGCCGGGCCGCCGAAGCGTTCGGCCGGGCGGCCCGGGAGGCGGGGACGACCCGGCTGGTGTACCTGGGCGGGCTGACCCCCGACATCCCCGAGGCGGAGCTGTCCCCGCACCTGCGCTCCCGGGCCGAGGTGGGCCGCATCCTGCGCCAGTCCGGGGTCCCGACGGCCGAGCTGCGGGCGGCGGTCATCCTCGGGTCGGGTTCCGCCTCTTTCGAGATGCTCAGGTACCTGACCGAGCGCCTGCCGGTCATGGTCACCCCGAAGTGGGTGGCGAACCGGGTGCAGCCCATCGCCGTGCGCGACGTCCTGCGGTATCTGGTGGAGTCGGCGTCCCTGCCGGCCGGGGTCAACCGGGCCTTCGACATAGGCGGGCCCGAGGTCCTCACCTACCGGGACATGATGCTGCGCTACGGCGCGGTGGCCGGGCTGTCGAAGCGGGTGATCGTCCCGGTGCCGGTCCTGTCCCCTGCGCTGTCCAGCCTGTGGGTGGGGCTGGTGACGCCGGTGCCGGGCGGTATCGCCCGCCCACTGGTGGAGTCGCTGCGCCACGAGGTGGTGTGCCGGGAGGACGACATCACCCGGTGGATCCCCCCGCCGGCGGCCGGGCTGGTGGGTTTCGAGGACGCCGTGCGCCTGGCCCTGACCAGGGTGCGCAACGCCGACGTGGTGACCAGGTGGTCCTCGGCCGTGCCCGACGGGGCCCCGAGCGACCCGCTCCCGTCGGATCCGGACTGGTCGGGTGGCAGCCTGTACGAGGACGACCGGGAAGTCGTGGTGCACGCCCCGGCCGACGCGCTGTGGGATGTGGTGGAGGGGATCGGCGGGGAGAACGGGTGGTACTCGTTCCCCCTGGCCTGGGCCGTCCGGGGTTGGATGGACCGCCTGGTGGGCGGGGTGGGCCTGCGACGGGGCCGCCGGGACCCGACCCGCCTGCGGGTGGGCGACTCGCTGGACTTCTGGCGGGTGGAGGAGCTCAAGCGGGGCAGCCTGCTGCGGCTGCGGGCGGAGATGCGGCTGCCCGGCCTGGCCTGGCTGGAGCTGAGCGTCACCGGCGAGGCGCCGGCCGGGCCGGGCCGGCCCCGCAGCCGGTACCGCCAGAGGGCCCTCTTCTACCCCCGGGGCCTGGCCGGCCACGCCTACTGGTGGGCGGTGTCCCCGTTCCACTCGGTGGTCTTCGGCGGGATGGTGCGCAACATCGCCGCCGAGGCCGAGCGGTCCACCGGCCGCTGAGGCCGTCCATCGGCGGGGGGCAGCCACATCCGACTGCCGTCGGGATCCGAGCAGCGGTGGGCCAGCGGTTCCCCGGTCGCCGCGGCCAGGGCCGCCACCGCCGCGTCGAGCAGGTCGTGGGGCCACCGCCCGGCGTCTCCGGGTAGCTCCACCCGCCCGGCGAGGAGCCGGACCCGGGCCTCCCGGCCGGCCGTGGTCGTCTTCGGGGGCGGCCAGCGACCGCCGTTGAGCCGGTGGAACGCCGCCGCCGGGAAGGTCTCCACCACCTCGGAGCAGGCTTCACGGAGGAGGGCCCACACCTCGAACCCGGTGAGCATCCACGCCGGGGCGGCATCGCGGTCCCGGGGCGTCACCCACGGCACCGGGGGCACACCCGGCACGGGGATCTCGGAGCAGCGGCCGGTGCGGAACTTGGCGGCCACCGCCCCGTCGGCGGTGTGGGCCCCCCGGCTCGGGCCGCCCGGGGCGTCCACCGCCACCCGGGCGGCCCCCGCGCAGAACCGGATCAGCCCGGGGGACACCCCGCCGGTGAAGCAGGCGGTCACCGCCAGCCGTCCGGCCTCCCCCTCCAGGCGGACCCCGTGCACCAGGGACGTCCCCACGTCCAGCCCGACCGCCGACGCCATTGGATCAGAGGTTGACATGGCCCGGCGGCAGCAGCACCAGGAGGCTGAGGGCCACCGCCACGGCCACCACCACCGCCACTCCCTGCACGACCTGGGCCACCGCCGACGGCCCGGCCGGGTCCCGGCCCCAGCCTGCCGCCGGGCGGCGGCCGGGGAGGGCCATGAGACCGAAGCAGGTGACCGCCCCGACGACCATGCCGCCCAGGTGGGCCCGCCAGTCGATGCTGGGGCTGGTGAAGCCGATGAACAGGTTGACCGCTATGAGGGCCACGATCGAGCGGGTCTCCCAGCGGCGCAGGCGGGCCAGGACGAAGTAGGCGCCCATGACCCCGAAGATGGCCCCGCTGGCCCCGATGCCGGCCACGTCCGGGCGGCTGAGGAGGTAGGAGCCCACCGAGCCGCCCAGGGCGGAGAGCATGTAGAGGGCCACGAACCGGGACCGGCCGACCTCGGCTTCCACCGGCGGGCCGACGATGGCCAGGGTCACCATGTTGAAAAGGATGTGCTCGATGTTGGCGTGCAGGAACGCCCCGGTGATCAGCCGGTACCACTGCCCGTGGTAGTGCACCCCGTCGGGCCACATGGCGAACCGGCCTACGGTGGAATTGAAGTGGCGGCTCTCCCACAGGTAGACGGCCACGTTGATGGCGATGACGGCCGAGACGACCGGGGTGACGCGGGTGTTGCCCAGCCGGCCGACACCCCGGCCGGCGGCCGGCCGCCACCGCAGCGTGGGAGACACCCGGGCCCCGGCCCGCACGCACTCCGAACACTGCCAGCCGACCGGCGCCTCGTGCATGCAGTCCGGGCAGATGGGGCGGCCGCAGCGCCGGCAGGTCGAACCGGCCGGTCGGTCGGTGTGCACGTAGCAGCTCGGCGGCGCGACCGGCCCGGTACTAGACACGGCCCCCATCCTGGCCCACCGGGGCCGGCAGCAGGCGGCGGCTAGCCAGGGACGCTGGCGGCCACGTTCCAGTGGCGGATCACCGGCGTGCCCCGGTCCCATCCCAGCTCGGACCACGTGGCGGTGTCGAGCATGAGCCACTGCCCGGCTTCGACGCCGGCGCCCACCCAGCGCGCCGCGGTGACCCGGCTGAAATGGCCGTGACCGACGAGCACCACCCGGCGGGCCCCGGAGTCCCTGACCCGGGCGATGAGCCGGTCGGCCCGGCGGGCCACGTCGGTGGCGGTCTCCCCGCCGGGCCACGGGCCGCCCCAGATGCTCCAGCCGGGGGCGTCACGGCGGATGTCGGGGGTGGTCCACCCCTCGAACTCCCCGTAGTCCCACTCCTGCAGGTCGTCGGTCACCTCGTACGGGGCCAGGCCGGCCAGTTCGGCGGTGCGACGAGCCCGGATCCGGGGGCTGCACAGCACCAGGTCGGCTCCCAGCCGGCCGGCGAGCGGGGCCAGGGCGGCGGCCTGCTGCTCACCCTCGGCGGTCAGCTCGATGTCGGTGCGCCCGGTGTGGCGGCCGTCGCGGCTCCAGACGGTCTGGCCGTGACGGACCAGCCAGACGGTGGGCTCCGCTGCCTCCCCCACTAGGCGTCCCGCCGCTCTAGCAGGAGCAGGGCCACCACCAGCACGACCGCCACGAAGGCCGCCATCTCCCCGAATCCCACCCAGGCGGCCAGGGCGTGGGCTCCGTGGTGGAGCTTGGTCACCTCCTGACCGGCGTTGGTGGGCCAGTACTCCTCGATCGGCTGCGACCAGGAGGTGGGCAGAGCGAAGGCGATGCCCGGGAGGATGAACAGCATGGCCACCACCACGGCGATGCCGGCTGCGGCGTGGCGCAGGATGACCGCGAAGGCCCCGCCCATCAGCCCGATCAGGGCCAGGTACAGGCCGGAGCCCACCACCACCCGCACCACCAGGTGCTGGTGCAGGCTGGCCGACGGGGCGTGGCCGTGGATCAGAGCCTGGCCCAGCAGGAACGCCGCAAAGGCGATGATCTGGCCGACCACCACGGCGGCCAGGGTGAAGACCAGCAGCTTGGCCGTCATCATCCGGACCCGGCGGGGCACCGCGGCCAGGCTGGTGCGGATCATGCCCGTCGAGTACTCGGAGGTGACCACGAGCACCCCGAGCACGGCGAAGGCCAGCTGGGCCAGGCCCAGGCTGCGCAGACTGCGGTCGGTCGGATCCCACCCGAAGCGGATGCGGGGATCGGTGGCGTAGTGGGAGGCCGAGATGCCCGATATGAGGGCGGCCAGGCCGATGCCCAGCAAGGCGGCGACGAGGAACGTCCAGTAGGTGGAGCGCACCGAGCGGAACTTGGTCCACTCCGACCGGACGGCGTCGGTGTAGCTGTAGGGGCGCCGGGCCGTGCGGACATTTCCGCCGGCCGGAGCGTCGGCGGCGACTGTGGGAACGGCCGCCATCACTTCACCTGCCCGGCGGCGTGGAACTCCACGCTGTCCGACGTCAGCTCCATGAATGCCTCCTCCAGCGAGGCCCGCTGGGGGGCCAGTTCGTGCAGGACGATGCCGGCGGAGGCCGCCATCTCCCCGATATCTGACGATTCCAGGCCGGCGACCACCAGGGCCCCGGTGTTGTCGGTCTCGACCACCGCCTCGGCCTGGCGCAGCAGGGCCACCAGCTGCTCCGACTGCGGTGAGCGCACCCGCACCGAGTTGCGGGAGCTCGAGTTGACGAAGGTCGAGATGCTCTCGTCGCGGATCAGCCGGCCCCGCCCGATGACCACCACGTGCTCGGCGGTCAGGGCCATCTCGCTCATCAGGTGGCTGGAGACGAACACGGTCCGGCCCTGGGCGGCCAGGTCGCGCATCAGCCGCCGGACCCAGGCGATGCCCTCCGGGTCCAGGCCGTTGACCGGCTCGTCGAACATCAGGATCTTGGGGTCACCGAGCAGGGCCGCGGCGATGCCCAGCCGCTGCCCCATGCCGAGCGAGTAGGACTGGGCCCGGCGCTTGGCCGCCGTCTCCAGCCCGACGATGGCCAGCACCTCGTCCACCCGGCGCTTGGGGATCCCGTTGCTCTGGGCCAGGCACAGCAGGTGGTTGTAGGCCGAGCGGCCCCCGTGGAAGGCCTTGGCGTCGAGCAGGGCCCCCACCTCCTGCAGGGGCACGTCGAGGTCCCGGTAGCGCCGGCCGTCGACTGTCACCGCTCCCCGGTCGGGGCGGTCCAGGCCCACGATCATGCGCATGGTCGTGGTCTTGCCCGCCCCGTTGGGGCCGAGGAAGCCGGTGACGATCCCCGGCTTCACGTCGAAGCTGAGGTCGTCCA
>JAKAXN010000412.1 GCA_021816565.1 Actinomycetes bacterium | reverse complement strand
GGTGGCGGGCCACCAGCGTGGCCAGGAAGGTGGCCACCATGATCGGGATCATGAGGTTGAACCCGCTGTGGGTGAGCTCGACCACCAGCACCAGCCCGGCCAGCGGGGCCTGGATGGAAGCTCCCAGCATGGCCGCCGCCCCCACCAGGGCGTAGGCGCCGGACGGGGCGCCCGGCCACATCAGTATCCACAGCTGCCCGACGAAGCCGCCGAACACGGCCCCGGTGCTCATGAACGGGGTGAACAGGCCGCCCGAGCCCCCCGATCCGAGGCACAGCGAGGTGACCACGGGCTTCAGGGCGAACAGGGCGAACAGCAGCAGGATGCTCCCCTGGCCGAGGAACGCCCGGTGGGCCATGTCCTTGCCGTTGCCGAACAGCGCCGGGTAGGCGATGCCGATCAGCCCCACCATGGTGAAGGCCACGGGGATGGCCACCAGGACCAGCCGGCCCGACGCCCGGTGGTGCGACACCCATCCGATCGCCCGGATGTAGACGCTGGCGACCAGGCCGATCACCGGCCCGAAGACCAGGGCCCATACCAGCAGGGACATCCCGAACCTGTAGTCGGGGATGTTGAGATAGGTGGCGTGGCGGGGCAGGTAGATCCACCCGACGAACGTGGCGATGGCGCTGCAGGCCACAGCCGGCAGCACCACCGGCAGGGCCACCGAGCCGACCAGCAGCTCGGCCGCGAAGAGGGCGCCGCCGAGCGGCACGTTGTAGACGGCGGCCAGGCCGGCACCGGCCCCGCAGGCGACCAGCAGTCGGCGCTGGCCCTCGTTGAGCCCCAGCCACTGGCTGCTGACACTGCCCGACACCCCACCCATGAGCTTGGGGGCGGACTCTCGCCCGATCGAGGCGCCGAGGCCGATCACCACCTCCGATATCACCCCGGTGAGGAAGCTGCGGGTGGCCGACAGCCGCCCGTCCTTGGCCCAGATGGCCTCGTCCACCTCGGATTCGCCCTTGACGTAGCGGCGCAGGAAGTACCACGCCACCCCGCCGAAGACCCCGGCGATCATCAGCGACACCACCCGGTGCAACCCGGTGGCCTTCTCCACCTGGCTCTGGAAGTCCCCGCTGCCGTGGCCGAAGGCCAGGTGCTCGAAGGAGAACAGCACCACCATCATCAACACGCCGAACAGCCCGGTGCCGACACCGGTGATCACCAGCGCCAGCCAGAATCTCCATGTCAGCGGGGCGTCACCGTCGCCGGTGATGTTCGGCTGCTCGGTGGCGCCGCGACCGGACGGAAGCCGGCGTTTGAACACCGGAGGCGGCACGCGCACGCGGCGCAACGTCATGTCGTCTTCGGGGAGAGCGATACCCCCCAGTGTAGGCGCGACGCCTCGGGCGGCCCCATCCGGACCGGCCCCGGGGACGGTCCCGGGGCCGGCGGTCAGGCGGAGGGGCCGACCAGCACGGGGGCCGGCGGAGCGTCCGTCCCGGGGGCCTCCACGCCCTCCACGTTGAGCTGCGGGAGGAGGCGGTCCAGCCAACCGGGCAACCACCAGTTGGCCCGGCCCAGCACGTGCATGATGGCCGGCACCAGCACCGTGCGCACGATGAAGGCGTCGATGATGATGGCTCCGGCCAGGCCGATGCCGAACTGCTTGATCACGACGTTGTCCCCGAGGGCGAAGGACGCGAACACCAGGATCATGATCGACGCGGCGGCGGTGATGACCCGCCCAGTGGCCGCTTGGCCCACGGTGACGGCCGCGGTCGGATCACCGCGGCGTACCCATTCCTCCCGCATCCGGCTGACCAGGAACACCTCGTAGTCCATGGACAGGCCGAACAGGATGGAGATGAGCATCACCGGCAGGAACACCTCCACCGGGGCGGTGGCGGAGATGCGGAAAAGGGACCGGCCCCAACCCCACTCGAACACCGCGTTCAAGATGCCGAGGGCCGCCCCGACCGAGAGCAGGTTCATCACCGAGGCGACCAGCGGGACCAGCAGGCTGCGGAACACGGCCATGAGCAGCAGGAACCCCAGCAGGACCACCACCGACAGGAACAGCACCAGCTTGGCGGACAGGATGTGGGCGAAGTCGGTCTGGATGGCGGTGGTGCCGCCCACCAGCACGGTGATCCCGGTCCCGGCCTCGGCCCGGGGCAGTACGCCCGTGCGAAGCCGGTCCAGCAGGACGGTGGTGCGGGCGGACTGGGGGCTGGTCTCGGGGTAGAGCGTGGCCACGGCCACGCGCCCGCTGGGGCTGAGGACCGGGCGGGAGACCGACACCACTCCCGGCTGGGTGGAGACCTCCTGGGCGATCCGGGCGAAGGCCGGCGCCGATGCCGGGGAGGGCAGTTCGGCCACCAGCTGGAACGGCCCGGTGAAGCCGGGTCCGAAGCCCCGGGCCAGGAGGTTGTACGCCTGCAGCGTCGTGGAGCCGGGGGGGTCACTGCCGGCGTCGTCGAGGCCGAGCCTCAGCGAGAAGACCGGCAGGGCGGCGACGACGACGATCACCAGGCCCACCGCCGCCGGCAGCTTGTGGTGGCGCTCGACGAAGCGGGACCAGCGGTACCAGAACCCCGAGCTGTTCTCGTCCACCGGGCCGTGGTCGGCCAGCCGGCCCCGCTGGCGCCGGCTCAGCACTTTCTCCCCGAAGAACCCGAGCAGGGCCGGCAGCAGGGTGATCGAGGCCAGCATGGTGAGCAGCACCGTCAGCGACGAGCAGACCGCCAGGCCGTAGAGGAACGGCAGCCCGAGGGCGAACTGGCCGAGCAGGGCGATGCACACGGTGAGGCCGGCGAAGAACACCGCCCGACCGGCGGTGTTGACCGCCTCAACCGCCGAGTCCTCCACGGTCCGGCCGTGCTTGAGGCCGCTGCGGTGCCGGGTGACGATGAACAGGGCATAGTCCACCCCGACCCCGAGACCGATCAGGACGCCGAGGATGGTGGCGAAACTGGCCACGGCGAAGACGTGGCTGAGCAGGCCGGTGAGGGCGTAGCCGATGCCGATGGCTATCAGGGCGGTGATGATCGGCAGGAACGCCGCGAAGAGAGCGCCGAAGGCCAGGCCCAGCACGATCAGGGCGAAGAGGATGCCGGCGCCGGTGCTGCTGGAGCTGGTCGGGGCCCGGGCATTCTCGATGTCGGGTCCGGCCAGGGCGACCTTCAGGTGGGAGTCGGCGCCGGCCAGGGCCTTGGAAATGACGTCGCGGACGGCCGACTTGGGGACCTGGGGAGCCTGGGCGTCGAAGACCACGGTGGCGAAGGCGACCGTGGAGTCCCGGCTGATCTGCACCGAGGAGCGCGGGCCGAACGGGCTGACCACGGCCCGGACGTGGGCCACCTTGGCCACCTCGCCAAGCACGGCCCGGATCCGGGCCTGCACCGCGGGGGCGGTGACGACGCCGGAGGAGGGGGCGAAGACGATCTGGTCGCTGCTCCCCGAGGCCGCGGGGAAGTCCTTCTGGAGGAGGGACAGGGCCTGCGCCGACTGGGTGTGCGGCAGCTGGAAGCGGGTCGAGAACCTGGTACCGGCCGACTGGCCCACCGCGGTGATCACCACCAGGGTGATCAACCACGCAGCGAGCACCGTCCAGCGGTGCCTGAAACACCAGCGCGCTAAGGCGGACAAGTGAGCCTCCGGGGTCCGGGGTTGCACGGAGGAACCGTGCGCGGGGGGTGGGCCCCGATGCCCATCTGCGGGACCGGGTCAAACGGTAGCGGAGCTGCGATTGCTACTGGCATCGGATCTCCAATCGCCCGCCCGCGCCGGTAGCTGTCCATTTCGGACAAAGGGTCCCTGACCTCGATATGGACGGGGGTCAGGAGATAGCCTTACAGCGATAGCTGACGCCGCTGGAAGCGGGCCGACGGCGTCAACGGGAAGTGACAGGGGCACATGATGAGCGCGGGTAGATCGATCACCATTCTGCTGGCGGACGACGACGAGGATGACCGGGAAATGACCCGCGAGGCCCTCCAGAACTCCCGGCTGGCCGCCGACATGAGGTTCTGCGTCGACGGCCAGGACCTCCTCGACTACCTCAGGAGGGAGGGCCGCTACGCCGACGGCACCGTGGCGGCCCCCCGGCCCGGCGTCATCCTCCTAGATCTCAACATGCCGAAGAAGGACGGCCGGGAGGCCCTGGCCGAGATCAAGGCCGACGCCTCCCTCCGGAGCATCCCGGTGGTCGTCCTCACCACCTCCCGCGACGACGAGGACGTGCTCCGCTCCTACGACCTCGGCGTCAGCTCCTTCATCACCAAGCCGGTGACCTTCGCCGGGCTGGTCGAGGCCATGCGGACCTGGCAGCGCTACTGGCTGGAGCTGGTGGAGCTGGCGGCGCCGGTCGAAT
>JAKAXN010000030.1 GCA_021816565.1 Actinomycetes bacterium | reverse complement strand
TGGACGACCTCAGCTTCGACGTGAAGCCGGGGATCGTCACCGGCTTCCTCGGCCCCAACGGGGCGGGCAAGACCACGACCATGCGCATGATCGTGGGCCTGGACCGCCCCGACCGGGGAGCGGTGACGGTCGACGGCCGGCGCTACCGGGATCTGGACGTGCCCCTGCAGGAGGTCGGGGCCCTGCTCGACGCCAAGGCCTTCCACGGGGGTCGCTCGGCGTACAACCACCTGCTGTGTCTGGCCCAGAGCAACGGGATCCCCAAGCGCCGGGTGGACGAGGTGCTGGCCATCGTCGGGCTGGAGACCGCGGCCAAGCGCCGGGCCCAGTCCTACTCGCTCGGCATGGGGCAGCGGCTGGGTATCGCGGCGGCCCTGCTCGGCGACCCGAAGATCCTGATGTTCGACGAGCCGGTCAACGGCCTGGACCCGGAGGGCATCGCCTGGGTCCGGCGCCTGATGCGGGACCTGGCCGCCCAGGGCCGGACCGTGTTCGTCTCCAGCCACCTGATGAGCGAGATGGCCCTGACCGCCGAGCATGTCGTGGTCATCGGGAGGGGCCGGCTGATCCGCGACGAGAGCATCTCTACCTTCGTCAACTCGAGTTCCCGCAACTCGGTGCGGGTGCGCTCGCCGCAGTCCGACCAGCTGGTGGCCCTCCTGCGCCAGGCCGAGGCGGTGGTCGAGACCGACAACACCGGGGCCCTGGTGGTCGCCGGCCTGGAATCGTCGGATATAGGGGAGATGGCGGCGTCCGCCGGCATCGTCCTGCACGAGCTGGCCCCGCAGCGGGCCTCGCTGGAGGAGGCATTCATGGAGCTGACGTCGGACAGCGTGGAGTTCCACGCCACCGGGCAGGTGAAGTGATGGCCGCCGTCCCCACTGTCGCCGCCGGTGCCCCGGCCGCTGAGGACGTCCGGACGGCCCGGCGCCCCTACAGCTACAGCGACGCCGTCCGGTCGGAGTGGACCAAGTTCCGCTCGGTGCGCTCCACCTACTGGACGTTCTTCGTCGCCGCCGTGCTGGGCATCGGCCTGGCCGCCCTGATCTCGGGCATCTCGGCCTCCCACTACGCCACCGATCCCCGCATCCGCTTCGGATGGGATCCGACCGACCGCAGTCTGCGCAGCCTGGGCCTGGCCCAGCTGGCCTTCGCCGTGCTCGGGGTGCTCGTGGTCACCTCCGAGTACTCGACGGGGATGATCCGCACCAGCCTGGCCGCGGTGCCCCGCCGGGTCCGGATGATGACGGCCAAGCTGCTGGTCTTCACCCTGGCCGCCGTGGTGGTCGGCCAGGTCATCGCCTTCGCGGCGTTCCTCCTGGGGCAGGCCCTGATCCACGGCCACGCCCCTTCGGCCAGCCTGCACCAGCACCTGGTGGTGCGGGTGGTGGTCGGCTCCGGTCTGTACCTGGCCCTGATCGGGCTCATGGGCGGGGCCTTCGCGGTCATCCTGCGCCACGCCGCCGCCGGCATCGCTGTGGTGGTGGCCATGCTGTTCATCCTCCCGGGCATCGCCTTCGCCCTGCCCACCTCCTGGTCGCAGCCCATCGAGGAGTACTGGCCCACCAATGCCGGCCAGGAGGTGACCAAGCTCCACCACGGGGCCCACGCCCTGGCCGCCTGGGTGGGCTTCGGGGAGATGGCGGCCTTCGTGGCGGTGGTGCTGGTGGTGGCCCTGTTCCTGCTCGAGCGGCGGGACGCCTAGTGGGGGAGGCTGGGGAGCCCACCGTATGGCTGGTCCGTCACGGCCAGACCGTCTGGAGCCGCGACGGCCGCCACACCGGCCGCACCGACATCGAGCTAACGGCCGAGGGTGAGCAGCAGGCTGCCGCCCTGGCCCCGCTCGCCGGCCGGCTGGGAGCCGATCTGGTGCTGTGCAGCCCCCGGATCCGGGCCCGCCGCACCGCCGAGCTGGCCGGCCTGGTGCCATACGAGGTGACCGACGACCTGCAGGAGTGGGACTACGGGGAGTTCGAGGGGCGGACCACCCCCGACATCCGCGGCGAGGCCCCGGGCTGGAGCATTTGGGACGGCCCGTGGCCGGGCGGGGAGACCGCCACCGACGTGGGCCGCCGGGCCGACCGGCTCATCGCCCGGATCAGGGAGTCCGGGGCCCGCCGGGTGGTGCTCGTCGGTCACGGCCATTTCAGCCGGGTCACCGCAGCGCGCTGGGTCGGTGCCGGCGTCGAAGCAGGGCAGTGGCTCATGCTCGACACGGCCACGTGGTCCGAGCTGGCATGGGACCGGGGCACGCCGGTGATCCGCCACTGGAACGTCTCGGCCGGCGTCCCCGGCTAGCCGCCGCCTGCTGCCCTCCCCGGTGGGCCAGGATGGTGGCCGTGTCTAGTACCGGACCGGTTGCGCCGCCGAGCTGCTACGTGCACGCCGACCGGCCGGCCGGTTCGACGTGCCGGCGCTGCGGCCGGCCCATCTGCCCGGACTGCATGCACGAGGCGCCGGTCGGCTGGCAGTGTTCGGAGTGCGTACGGGCCGGGGCCCGGGTTTCGCCGACGGTGCGGTGGCGGCCGGCCGCCGGCCGGGGCGTCGGGCGGCTGGGAAACACCCGCGTCACCCCGGTCGTAACGGCCGTCATCGTCATCAACGTGGCCGTCTACCTGTGGGAGAGCCGCCACTTCAACTCCACCGTCGGCCGGTTCGCCATGTGGCCGGATGGGGTGCACTACCACGGGCAGTGGTACCGGCTGATCACCGGGGCGTTCCTGCACGCCAACATCGAGCACATCCTGTTCAACATGGTGACCCTGGCCATCGTCGGCCCGCCGGTGGAAGCAGAGGTCGGCCGGTCCCGGTTCGTGGCCATCTACATGCTCTCCGCCCTGGGCGGCTCGGTTGGCTCCTACCTCCTCAGCCGCCCGGACGTGGCCGGCATCGGGGCCAGCGGGGCCATCTTCGGGGTCATGGGCGCCTACTTCGTACTGGCCCGCCTGCGCCGCTGGGAGACCCGTTCGATCGTGGCCCTCATAGCGGTCAACCTGTTCATCGGTTTCACCAGCCCCAGCATCGACTGGCGGGCCCACCTGGGCGGCATGGTCGTCGGGGCGGTCACCTGCTTCGGCCTCATGGCCCTGCCCGGCCGCCGCCCGGCCGGGGACTGGGGCGGGGGCTCGGCCCCGCCGTCGGCGGTGGCCCAGGTCGTGCAGGGCGTAGCGGTGGTGGTGGCCGTAGCGGTGGCGCTGAGCCTCCTGGTGCTGCTGCCGCCCGGGCATGTCAACCTCTGAGCCACCCGCGCCGGCGGTAGGTCTGGACGTGGGTGCGTCCCTGGTGCACGGGGTCCGCTTGGAGGAGGAGGCCGGCCGGCTGGCCGTGACCGGCTGCTACACCGGTGGGGTGTCCCCCGGGCTGATCCGGTTCTGTGCCGGGGCGGTCCGGGTGGCGGTGGACGCCCCGGGCGGCCTGAGCCGGGGGGCCCACACCGCCGACGACGCGGTGGCCGCCAAGTTCCGCACCGGCCGCTGCTCCGAGATCCCCGTCCCGGGCGTGCCTCCGGTGCCGTGGGTGACGCCCCGGGACCGGGCGGACGCCCCGGCGTGGATGCTCACCGGATTCGAGGTGTGGCGCCTCCTCGGCGAAGTCGGCGCCGAGGTGGTGGAGACCTTCCCGGCCGCCGCTTTCCACCGGCTCAACGGCGGGCGCTGGCCGCCCCCGAAGACGACCGCGGCCGGCCGCGGGGACCGGGTCCGGCTCCTCGCGGGGCGGGTGGAGCTACCCGGTGACGCCCGACGGTGGCCGCACCACCTGCTCGATGCCGCGGTGGCGGCCCTGGCCGCGGCCACCGGGGAACCGCTGCCGCACCGCTGCCCCGACCCCGACGGCAGCCGGATGTGGCTACCGCGGGCGGTCCGCCGGCCTCAGCGGCCGGCGGACCGCTCCGCCTCGGCGGCGATGTTGCGCACCATCCCCCCGAAGACCACCGAGTGGAACGGGGACACCGCCCACCAGTAGGCGTGGCCGGCCAGTCCCCGGGGGTGGAACAGGGCCCTCTGGCGGTACCGGCTGCGGGGACGGCCCGGCCCGGCCGGCGCCTCGGCGGTGACGCTCAGTTCCAGCCAGGCCAGGCCGGGCAGCCTCATCTCCGCCCGCAGGCGCAGCAGGCTGCCCCGCTTGAGTTCCTCCACCCGCCAGAAGTCCAGCGAGTCGCCCACCCGCAGTCGGGACGGATCCCGGCGGCCCCGCCGCAGGCCCACCCCGCCGACCAGACGGTCCATCCAACCCCGGACGGCCCAGGCCAGGGGGAACGAGTACCACCCGTTCTCCCCGCCGATCCCCTCCACCACATCCCACAGCGCGTCGGCCGGCGCGTGGACCACGACCTCCCGGTCGTCCTCGTAGAGGCTGCCGCCCGACCAGTCCGGATCCGATGGGAGCGGGTCGCTCGGGGCCCCGTCGGGCACCGCCGAGGACCACCTGGTCACCACGTCGGCGTTGCGCACCCTGGTCAGGGCCAGGCGCACCGCGTCCTCGAAGCCGACCAGCCCGGCCGCCGGGGGCGGGATCCACCGGGTGATGTCGTCCTCCCGGCACACCACCTCGTGGCGCAGCGACTCCACCAGCGGCCGGGCGATACCGCCCGGCACCGGCGTCACCAGCCCCACCCACAGGCTGGACAGCGCAGGGGACAGGACCGGTACGGGCACGATCACCCGCTTCGAAAGCCCGGCCACGGCGCCGTAGCGGAGCATCATGTCCCGGTAGGTGAGCACCTCGGGCCCGCCGATGTCGAAGGCCCGGTTGACCTCGGCCGGCAGGGACGCCGACTCGACCAGATACCGCAGGACGTCGCGCACGGCGATGGGCTGCACCCGGTTCGCCACCCACTTCGGGGTCACCATGACCGGCAGGCGCTCGGTCAGGTACCTGAGCATCTCGAAAGAGGCGGAGCCCGACCCGAGGATGATGGCCGCCCGCAGCTCGGCCGTCGGGACCCCGGACTGGCGCAGGATGCGGCCCACCTCGGCCCGGGAGCGCAGGTGGGGGGACAGCTCCGCGTCCGGAACGTCGGGGGTCAGCCCGCCCAGGTACACCAGCCGGGTCGCCCCGGCCTCCCGGGCGGCCCGTCCGAACGCCTCGGCGGCCCGGCGGTCTATGGCTTCGAAGCCGGGTCCGGCGCCGAGGGCGTGCACCAGGTAGTAGCCCACGCTCACGCCGTCGAAGGCGGCCGGCAGGCCCGCAGGATCGGTCACGTCGGCCCTCACCACCTCGATGCGGTCGGCCCAGGGCTGGTCCCGCATCCGCTTCGGGTCCCGCACCGCAGCCCGCACCCGGTAGCCGGCGTCGAGCAGGGCCGGCACCAGCCGGCCGCCGATGTAGCCGGTCGCCCCGGTGACCAGGCACAGAGGGGGCGGGGCGTCGCGGACCGGGCTGTCTGGCACCGGTCGAGCTTCGCGCGGGCCGCCCCCTTATGTCCGTAGCGTCCCGCTGCCGCTACGGTCGGAGGCGATGACCGTCGACGCCATCGTGGTTGGGGCCGGGTTGGCCGGCCTGGCCGCTGCCAGAGAACTTTCCGCCGCCGGGCTCGAGGTATCGGTGCTGGAGGCATCCGACTCGGTGGGGGGCCGGGTCCGCACCGACCTGGTGGACGGGTTCCGGCTGGACCGGGGCTTCCAGGTGTTCAACACCGCCTACCCGGCGGCAGCCGAGCTGCTCGACCTGGAGGCGCTGGACCTGCACCGGTTCGTGAAGGGGGCGCTGGTCCACCATGGCGGGCGGTCCCACCTGCTGGTCGACCCCCGCTCCGACTGGCGCCGGAGCCGGGCCACGCTCGGCTCCACCCTGATGCCCGCATCGGACAAGGCGGCCATCGCCGCCTTCTCCGGGTGGTGCGGGTTCGCTCCGGTCGCGGCCCTCCTCGCCGGGGACGACATGACGGCCGAGGAGGCGCTCCGGCACTACCGCGTCGGGGAGGCGGGCACCGAGCGGTTCATCCGGCCGTTCCTGGCCGGGGTGCTGCTCGACCCGGAGCTGTCCAGCTCCGCCCGGTTCATGCGGCTGGTGTGGCGCACCTTCGTCAGGGGTCAGGTGACCGTGCCGGCCTCCGGAATGCAGGCCATTCCGGAGCAGCTGGCCGCCGGCCTGCCGGCCGGTGCGCTACGGCTCGGGGCCCGGGTCGGCGAGCTGTCCGGGACGGGAGTGGTGCTGGCCGGTGGTGAGCAGGTCACGGCCCCGTCGGTGATCGTCGCCACCGACGGCACCACCGCCTGCCGGTTGATGCCGGGCCTCACCCCCCCGGGATGGAACGGGGTCACCACCCTCTACCACTGCCTGCAGGCCGCGCCGGTGGAGGAGCCGGTCCTGATCCTCGATCCCGACCATCTCGACCTGGTGGCCAACACGGTGGTGATGACCGCCGCCGCGCCCGGCTACTCCTCGGACGGCCGGGTGCTGGTCGCGACCAGCGTGGTGGGTCCCCGCCGGGACGACCCGAACCTGGACCGGGCGGTGCGGGGGCGACTGGCCGTCCTGTACGGGTTGGCCCCCGACGACTTCCTCCCGGTGGCGACCTACCGGATCGACCGGGCCCAGCCGTCGGCTCCGCCGCCGCTCGACCGGCGTCGGCCGGTGCGCATCGCCGCCGGCCGCTACGTGTGCGGCGACTGGCGCGACACGCCCTCTATCCAGGGGGCGCTGGTGTCGGGACGACGGGCGGCCCGGGCCCTGCTTAGGGACCGGCGCGGTCGGGCCTGAACCGGCCGCCACCGGCCCGGTCCGGCTGACGGACGGGGGATCGGACAGCTTCCCCCCGGGGTATGTATCGTCGGCCCCGGTGGCCGACCCTGTCCCGTCTCCCAGCCCGACCGCAAACCGGCGGGTGCTGGCGGCTTCCATGTCGGGAACGGTGGCGTGCGCCCTGCCCGTGTTCCTCCTGGGCGCGGTGGCGGTGCAGATCCGGGAGTCGCTGCACTTCGGGGCCGGGACTCTCGGCCTGCTGGTGGCGCTGTACTACCTGGGGGCCGCGGGCAGCTCGGTCTCGCTCGGCCACGTGGTCGAAGCGGTGGGGGCCCTGCGGACCATGCGCGCCGCGTGCGGGGTCAGCGCTGCGGTGCTGGCCCTGATAGCCGGCGTGGTGCACTCGGTGGCGGCCCTGGCCGTTCTCCTGGTGGTGGCCGGTGTCTCCAGCGCCGCCATGCAGCCGGCCGCCAACACCTACCTGACCCGTCGCATGCGGGCCGATCGCCAGGGGGTGGCGTTCGGGGTGAAGCAGTCCGCCGTCCCGCTGACCACCGCCCTGGCCGGGTTGGCGGTGCCGGCTCTGGCCCTCACCGTGGGCTGGCGCTGGGCGTTCGCCCTGGCCGCCGTCCTGGCTGCAGTGGTAGCCGTGGTGCTGCCCCGCCCCGAGCAGTCCTTCGCCGCCCGGAGGGCCGCCTCCGCCGCCCGGCCGCCCCGCTCGGGTGCCGCCGAGCTCTGGGTCATGGCCGCCGGCTTCGGTCTGGGCCTGGCCGCGGCGGGGTCGCTCACCGCGTTCCTGGCCAGTTCGGCGGTCTCCGCCGGGGCCGGCCGGGGCAGCGCCGGACTGCTCCTCGGGGTGGGCGGAGCCGCGGCGGTGGTGGGCCGGGTGGCGGTCGGCTGGTACTCGGACCGCCGGGCCGGGGACCACCTGCCGGTAGTGGCCGCCATGCTGGCGGCCGGCGCCCTCGGCTTCCTGGGGCTGGCCGCCGCGTCTGCGGAAGGAGCGTCGTGGGCCTACCTCCCGGTGGTCGTACTGGCCTTCGGGGTGGGCTGGGGGTGGAACGGGCTGTTCAACTTCGCCGTGGTGCGCCTCCACCCGGACCGGCCGGGCTGGGCCACCGGGGTCACCCAGACCGGGGGGCGGCTGGGTGGCGTGGTGGGGCCTTTCCTGTTCGGGCAGATCGCCGGGCACAGCTCCTACGCCCTGGCCTGGGCGGTGGCCGCGGGGGCCTGCGTGGTGGGGGCGGCGGTGATGCTCGCCGGCCGGTGGATGGCCCTGCACCGGCGCGGTCTCGGCGGTGTGGCCGGCCCCGCCGGGGCGGCGCAGAAGGTATAAGGCGCACTTACGGACCTTCGGCTCTGGAGACGACCGGGCCCGGCGGGGCACGGTCTCGTCTGACACGAGACAGGAGGCCGTATGCGTACTGACGAGTTCACCGCGGCGGACCGGTACGAGCCGGACATCACCGAGGTCGCCGACGCGGTCGCCGCCCGCGTCAACCCTGACGGATCGGTCCCGGCCGGGATCGGCAGCTTGCTGGCTGCGGAGAAGGCCTGGTCGGGGCGGATCGTCGATGTGCTCACGGTCCTGACCGACAACACCGAGACCATGGGCTACCTGATCGGGGGACGCCAGCAGGACGACCTGTCGACCTGGCTGGCCATCTGGGTGGAGTCGCCGCTGTCGGTGGAGCAGATCAGGATGATCACCTCGGCCCGGGGCTGGGACCCGGACCCGTTCGTGCCCATCGCCCGGGACGGCCTTCTGGAGAAGCTCCTGGTCGATGCGGACGGGGCTCCCCGGCGGATAGACGGGGAGTTGGCCGGGGGTTGGGTGAGCGACGAGCTGGCGCTCGCCGACGAGGACGAGATCCTGCGGCGGGTCCGCCAGATCGTCGAGACCTCCCCCGGAGCCGGCTGACCGGCGGGCGACGGTGCCCGAGAAGGTGGAGCCGGTCCCGCCCGGCGCCCCGCCGGCCCGCCCGGGCCGGCGCCGCTGGCGCCGCCCGTCGGTCGACAGCGTGCTGCTGGTGGTCAGCCTGGCCGGCCTGGGTGTCGGGGCGGTACTCCACCTGGCCGGCCACCCGGGCGGGGCGGAGGCGGCCTGGGCCGCCACCACCGCGGTGGGGCTGGGGCCGGCTGTCTGGTGGGTGGTCGACGCGGCCCGCCATCACCGCCTGGGAGTGGATGTCATCGCGGTGCTGGCGCTGGCCGGCACCCTGGCCGTCGGCGAGTATCTGGCCGGGGCGGTCATCTCCGTGATGCTGGCCACGGGCCGCACCCTCGAGTCATGGGCCCAGGGGCGGGCCAGTCGGGAGCTGCACCGGCTGGTGGAGCGCACCCCTCGGGTGGCCCACGTGAGGATGCCCGGGGGTCTGGCGGACGCCCCCGTGGAGGACGTCCGGGTCGGTGACCTCCTGGTGGTCAAGCCGGGCGAGGTGGTTCCGGTGGACGGCCGGGTGGAGACCGGCGTGGCGGTGATCGACGAGTCCGCCCTCACCGGGGAGGCCCTCCCCGTCGAGCACCCGGCCGGCGACCCGGTGCGCAGCGGCACGGTCAACTCCGGGGCCCCGCTGGAGCTGCGGGCCACCACCACCTCAGCGGACAGCACCTACTCCGGGCTGGTGGCCCTGGTCCGGGCGGCCGAGGCATCCTCGGCGCCGGCGGTGCGGATGGCCGACCGCTACGCCCTGTGGTTTCTCGCGGTGTCCCTGGTCGGCGCCGCCGCCGCCGGACTGCTGGCCGGGGACCTGACCCGGGCGGTGGCGGTGCTGGTGGTGGCCACGCCCTGCCCCTTGATCCTGGCCGTCCCGGTGGCGCTGGTGTCGGGCCTGTCCCTGGCCGCCCGGCGGGGGGTGGTGATCAAGGGTGGGGCGGTCCTCGAGCGCCTGGCCCGGTCCCGGATCCTGCTGTTCGACAAGACCGGGACGTTGACGCTCGGCCGACCCACCCTGGTCGAGGTGGCGGTCCCGGACTCCGGGCCGGCCGGCGACGAGGTGCTGAGGCTGGCCGCATCGCTGGATCAGGTGTCGCCCCACATCCTGGCCGCCGCCATCGTGCGGTCCGCCCTCGCGCGGGACCTGCATCTGGGCCTGCCCGAGGAGGTGGTCGAGGTTCCCGGCAAGGGGGCCAGGGGCCTGGTGGACGGCCGGGCGGTGGCCGTCGGCAGCCGTTCCTGGGTCGGCGGGGACTGCGGTTGGGCCGTGTCGGCCCGGCGCCGGGCCGACCGGGAGGGGCATCTGACCGTGTTCGTCGCCCTGGACGGGCGTTGCGCCGGGGTGCTGGTATTCGCCGATCCGGTGCGCGCCGACGCCCGCCGGACGCTGCGGAACCTCCGGAGGGACGGCATAGCCCGGATCGTGATGGTCACCGGTGACCGCTCGGACGTGGCCGAGTCGGTCGGGGTGGTGATCGGGGTGGACGAGGTGATGGCCGAGCGCAGCCCGGCCGAGAAGCTGGAGGCGGTGGCCCTGGCCCGCCAGCAGGGACCGACCGTCATGGTCGGCGACGGGATCAACGACGCCCCGGCCCTGGCCTCCGCCGACGTCGGCGTCGCTCTCGGAGCCCGCGGCGCCACCGCCTCGTCGGAGGCCGCCGACGTGGTGCTGACCGTCGACCGCCTGGACCGGCTGGGCGAGGCGGTGGTCATCGCCCGGCGGTCGCTGCGCATCGCCACCGAGAGCGTGGTGGCCGGCATCGGCATGTCCCTGGTCGCCATGCTGGTGGCCGGGCTGGGCCTTCTGCCCCCCACCTGGGGGGCCATCACCCAGGAGGCCATCGACGTGGTGGTCATCCTGAATGCCATGCGGGCGCTGGCAACCCGCCGGATCGGGGCGCCGATCACCGGTCCGGACGCGGCCATCGCCTCCCGCTTCTCCTCCGAGCACGGAGAGCTCAGGCCCCGCCTCGAGGACCTGCGCCGGGCCGCCGACGCCATCGGGTCCCGACCCGACCGTGAGGCCTTCGCCCTGGTCCGTGACGTGGAGCGGTGGCTGGAGCAGGACCTGCTCCCCCACGAGATGGCCGAGCAGGAGACCCTGTACCCCATGCTGGCCCGGGTCCTCGGCGGCGAGGGCCGGACCTCGACCATGAGCCGGGCCCACAACGAGATAGCCCACCTGATCCGGCGGCTCGGGGTGGTCATCGCCGACAGCGCCGACCCGCCCGGACCCGACGACCTGGCCGACATCCGCCGGCTCCTGTACGGCCTGTACGCAGTGCTTTCACTCCACTTCGACCAGGAGGAGGAGAGCTACCTCTACGTGTCGGGCGACGACACCGGCGAGGGGTCAGCCGGCGGTGACGGCCCCATGGCCGGGATCGGCCCGGCGGCGGCCCGGTGAGCCCGGGCGGCCGGTCCGCGGCCCGGGCCTCGCCGGCCGGGCCACCGCCGGAGCCGGCCGGACCCGATGGGGTGCCACCGGTCGCCCCCGGCGGCCGGTGGCTGGCCGAGGGGCTCACCGCCTCGGAGGTGGAACACCGCCGCCGGGCCTCGCCGGCCGCCGAGGCCGGGTCCGCCTCGCAGTCGTTCGGGGCCATCCTCCGGCGCAACGCCCTCACCCGGCTCAACCTGCTCCTCGTGGCTCTGGGGGCGGCCACCCTGGCGACCGGCTCGGCGCCCGACGCCACCTTCCTGGCCATCGCCGTGATCAACACGGTGGTCGGGGCGACCCAGGAGCTGCGGGCCAAGCGGGCCCTCGACCGGCTGGCGGTGATCAGCGCCCCCCGGGCCCGGGTCGTGCGCGACGGGCGGGTTGTGGAGGTCCAGCCGGAGGAAGTGGTGGTCGACGACCTGCTCGACCTCCGGCCCGGGGACCAGGTCACCGCGGACGCCGTGGTCGTGGCCGATGAAGGCGAGGTCGACGAGTCCCTCGTCAGCGGGGAATCCGACCCGGTGGCCAAGGCGGGGGGCGACGAGCTCGTCTCGGGATCATGGCTGATCGCCGGCTCGTTGCGGGCCAGGGTCGTACGGGCCGGGTCCGAGTCGTACGCCAACCGCATCGCCGAGGAGGCCCGCCGCTTCAACCTGGCCGGATCCGAGCTGATGGCCGGGATCAACCGGATACTGCAGGTGCTGTCGTGGACCATGGTGGTGATCGCCCCGGTGTTGATCATCCGTCAGCTCCAGGCCCAGCCGTGGCGGACGGCGATCCGGGGGTCTGTGGCCGGCCTGGTGGGCATGATCCCCGAGGGGCTGGTGCTTCTCACCACCCTGGCCTTCCTGGCCGCCGCTCTGCGGCTCGCTCGTCGCAAGGTGCTGGTCCAGGAGCTGCCGGCGGTCGAGACCCTGGCCCGGGTGGACGCCCTGTGCGTGGACAAGACCGGCACCCTGACCGAGGGGCGCATCGCCTTCGACAGCATGCAGACCGGCCCGGAGGGTGACGATGTGACAAACGCCCTGGCCACCATGTCCGGCCGGCGCGATGCCAACGCCACCATGCTGGCCATCGGGGCGGCCCTCGAACCCGGTTCCGCCTGGTCGCTCCTGGACCACGTGCCGTTCAGCTCGGCCCGCAAGTGGAGCGCTGCGGCCTTCGACGGTCACGGCACGTGGGTGGTCGGGGCCCCGGAGATGGTCGTTGCCGAGGATCGGTACGGCCTCGGTCCCCGGGTGGCGGCGGCCGCCGACGGGGGACGGAGGGTGCTGGTGGTGGCCCGCACCGACGGGCCTCTGTCCGGCGAGACGCTGCCCGGCGGGCTGGTCCTGGCCGGCATGGTGGAGCTGACCGAGAAGACCCGCCCGGCGGTCGGGGAGACCCTGGCCTACTTCGCCGGCCAGGGGGTCACCGTGAGGGTCATCTCCGGGGACAGCGCGGCCACGGTCAGGTCCCTGGCGGAGCGGGTGGGGGTGCCGGGCGCGGCCCAGGCGGTGGACGCTCGTACCCTGCCTTCGGCCCCGGAGCAGCTCGACCCGGTGGTGGAGGACGGCCGGGTGTTCGGCCGGGTCACACCGCAGGACAAGCGCAACATGGTCGCCGCCCTGCACCGGCGCGGCCACACCGTGGCCATGACCGGCGACGGGGTCAACGACGTGCTGGCCCTCAAGGAGGCTGACCTGGGGATCGCCATGGGATCGGGATCGGCCATCACCCGGGGCGTGGCCCAACTGGTCAACCTCGACGACGACTTCGACGTGCTCCCCTCGGTGGTCGCCGAGGGCCGGAGGGTCCTGTCGAACGTGGAGCGGGTGGCGGTGCTGTTCCTCGTGAAGAACGTCTACTCCTTCATCCTGGTGGTGACCACGTCGATCCTCGGCTGGCCCTACCCGTTCCTGCCCCGCCACCTCACCCTCATAAGCGCGGTGGGCATCGGCATCCCCGGGATGGTCCTGGCCCTGGCCCCGAGCGAGCGGCGGTTCACGCCCGGGTTCCTCCGGCGGGTCATGGTCTTCTCCCTCATCGCGGGCACGCTCACCGCAGCCGCCGTGATGGTCACCTACGCCCTGGCCCGCCACCAGGGATCATCGGGCGACGCGGCCCGGACCGCCTCCATAATCGTCACGGTCATTGTCACATTGTGGGTGTTGCTGATCGCCGCCCGGCCCCTCACCGGATGGCGCCTTCTGCTGGTGCTGTCCATGGCCGGGCTGTTCGCCGCGGCCTTCTTCGTGCCGGGGGTCAACGACTTCTTCTCGCTCCAGCGCCGCCCGTCACTGACGGTGCTGACCCAGGCCGCCGCGGTCGGGGCGGTGGCCGCCCTGGCCGTCGACCTGCTGCTCCACGTGCCGTCGGTACGCCGGCTGTCCCGGCCGGAGGCGCGATCGTGACCTTCTCCTCCTGTACCGGGCCCTCCACCCGATCTGTACTGGGCCCAGAGCGACCGGTCCCGTAGGAGGTGGAGCGATGCGCCCAGGCCGGATCGTCCTGACCGTGGTCGGGGCCCTGCTCGCCCTGTTCGGGTTGGTGGCCGTGGCCGCCGGCGCCACCCTGATCTGGGCCGACGCCACCCAGCGGGACGCGGCCGGGTACTACAACACCACCACCGCGCTCCTCCAGAGCCCCGGCTACGCCCTCAGCGGGTCTGTCGACTTCGGCTTCCGCCCGTCCGAGGGTGACTGGGTCCCGACCCACCCGGCCGGCACCGTGCGGATCCGGGCCGCCGATCCGGCCGGGCGCGCCATCTTCATCGGCATCGCCCCCAGCAGCCAGGTGGACGCCTGGCTGGGTGGGGTGTCGCGCACCGTGGTGCGATCCCTGCCGGGGGGCCCCTTCGAGCGCGATGTCACCGAGGTAGCCGGATCGGCGGTGCCCGGGACCCCGGACGCCCAACTGTTCTGGGCCGCCCGCACATCGGGCCCCGGCCTGCAGACTCTCGCCTGGGACAGCCGGCCCGGTAAGTGGGCCGCGGTGGTGATGAACGCCGACGGATCCCCGGGGGTCGCCGCCAATGTGAGCGTGGGGGTCGACACGGGGCTGTTGCTGCCCATCGGCTTGGCCGCCGGCGGCTTCGGCATCCTGGTCCTGGCCGGCGCGGCCCTGATGCTGTACCTGGGCCTGCGCACTCCCGGGGAGCAGGTTCCCGCCGGCGCCGAATGGGCCGGGCGGCCGGCGTCGGAGGTCCGCCCCGGCGCCTACCCGCTGCGCCTGGAGGGTCACGTCGACCCGGCCACCAGCCGGTGGCTGTGGCTGATCAAGTGGCTGCTGGTGATCCCCCACCTGGTGGTCCTGGCGCTGCTGTGGATGGTCGTGGCCGTGCTCACCGTCATCGCCGGCTTCGCCATCCTCTTCACCGGCCGCTACCCCCGCGGCATCTTCGAGTTCAACGTCGGGGTGTTCCGCTGGACCTGGCGGGTGTCGTTCTACGCCATCAGCGCCTTCGGAACCGACCGCTACCCACCGTTCAGCCTGCGGGAGGACCCCACGTACCCGGCGGACCTCTCCCTCGACTACCCCGAACGGCTGTCCCGCGGACTGGTCCTGGTGAAATGGTGGCTGCTGGCCCTGCCGCACTACCTGGTTGTGGGATTCCTGGTGGGCGGATGGGGTTACGGCTGGTCCGGGTCCTGGCGGACCTCCGGTGGCGGGCTGATCGCCGTGCTGGCGATCATCGCCGCGGTCATCCGTGGCGTGAGAGGCCGCTACCCCGATCAGCTCTTCGACCTGATCATGGGCCTCAACCGGTGGTGCTACCGGGTCCTGGCCTACGCCGCGCTCATGACCGACGAGTACCCGCCGTTCCGGCTGGACGGCGGCGGCGCCGACCCGGGCCACCGGCCGACGGGGCCTCCCCCGGGATCCGGGCCGCCGGCCGAACCACCGGTCACCCCCCCGCGACCGGTCACCCTCGGCATCGGCACCCGGCACTGACCGGCCCGGCCGGGGCCGGCCATCGGGGTACTCTCCTTGGTCGCGACGGTCGGCCCAGAGGTAGTCGAGGATGCTTCGGCGTGCGGAGAATGTGAATGCCACCTGGCAGCGGGGCCCCGGCTGGCTGTTCACCGGCCGGGGCTACGTGACCGTCGCCATCGGGCGCGATACCTACCGGCGGCCGGGCCGGGTCCGCAAGGCCGCGTGGAGGCAGATGGTCGCCCTGTCGGACGGGGAACAGGCGGTGGAGTTCATCGAGGTGGGGGAGCGCCGCTACTGGCGCTTCGATGGCCGCTGGTACTGGGACAACGAGGACCTGTCCGCCGGTGAGGTCCGGGCCCTCCTCGTCGCCCGGGGGCAGGCCCGGCGGGCCCAGATCAGCAGGGCCCAGACCCTTGCGTCCATGTCGGCTCCCCCGGCCCCGGCCCGAGCCAGAGGGGCCATCCCCGACGACCTCCGCCTGCTGGTGTGGAACCGCGACGGTGGGGTGTGCCGGCAGTGCGGCTCCGGCACCGAGCTCCAGTACGACCACATCATCCCCTGGAGCATGGGCGGGGCGACCTCGGCGGAGAATCTGCAGCTGCTGTGCGGCCCGTGCAACCGCAGGAAGGGAGCGTCGGTCGCCTCGCCCGGCTACCCGGACTGAGCGGGGGAGGTCAGCCCATCGTGAACAGCTCGAGCTGGATGTTGTCCGGATCCCGGAACACCAGCGTGGAGAACGCCATCGGCTCGGTCACGTCACGGATACCGCTGTGCTCGACCCCGACCGCCGTGAGGTGGGCGGCCCACTGCTCCATCTCCGCCCTGTCGGCCACGTTGAACCCGATGTGATCCAGGCCGGTGCGGCTCTCGTCGAACTGCTCGCCCCCGTTGCCCTTGTTCGAGTGCAGCCCGATGGCCAGCCCGCTCGTGGGATCGATGAGCAGCACCGCGAAGCCGGTCTCCTCCCGCTCGTAGTGCGGGAAGTTGACCGGGACCCGTTCCAGCCCGAACACCTTCTGATACCACTGCGCGCTGGCCTCCACGTCGCGCACGGTGGGGGAGAAGTGGTGGATTCCGGTGATCGCCGGCCGGCTGTCAGTCATCGAAGCTGGTCCTTTCTCGAAGATGCCCATCCCCTCAGCAGTCCCCCCGACCCCGGGCGACGCCCGGGCAACAGCGGCGCTGACGGACACGTCTCGAGGTGACCGGAACCGATGGTAGGCCGCCGCCGGGGCCGGCGCACGGGCCGTGCCGGCCCGCCGGGAGGCGAAACCGGCTTGCTCCCCGCCGCCGGTGATGAGACCCTGTTCCGGCTCGGAAGGGCGCGGAGGACGAGGTGGCGGAGCCGCTGGACCAATCGCAAATCGCCGGCCCGACCACGGGGGCGATCAGGCCTCTCTGGATGCAGGTGTACCTGCCCAACCTGGTGCTTTCCGCCGGGCAGGGAGCCATGCTGCCGGTGCTGGTCTACGCGGCCCGGGACCTCCACGCATCCCCGGGGATGGCCACCGCGGTGGTGGCGGTCAACTCGCTCGGAACCATGGTCTTCGACCTGCCGGCCGGGCGGATCCTGGGCCGTATCGGGGAGATCCGCTCCAGCGTGCTGGCCGCCTCGATGATGGCCGCTGGCCTGCTGGGCTGCCTCCTGGCCGGGTCGGTTGCCGTCCTGGCCTTGGCGCTGTTCGTCCAGGCCGGTGGGCTGGCGCTGTGGAGCCTCACCCGCATGACCCACCTGAGCCGGGTGGCGCCCCCGCACGTGAGGGGCCGGGCGCTGTCGCTCTTCGGCGGGGTCATGCGGGCCGGCAACGTCATCGGCCCGTTCATATTCGTGGCGTTCGCCTCGCGTGCCGACGCCTCCGTCGCGTTCGTCATCTACCTGGTGGCGGTGGCGGTCGGGTTCGGGTGGCTGGCGCTGGCGCGCGACCGAAGCGACGTGGACTCCGGCGCGGTGGCCCAGGAGACGGTACGCCCCCTCCAGGTCCTCAGGGATCACCGGCGGGGCTTCGCCACCGCCGGGGTCGGGGCGTTCGGGATCATGCTGCTGCGCGGCAGCCGCACCGCCATCGTGCCCCTGTGGGCCGCCCACCTCGGTCTGGGGTCGGCTGCCGCGGCCACCATCTTCGCCTGGTCGTCGCTGGTCGACCTGGCGTTCTTCTACCCCTCGGGCATCGTCTCGGACCGGTGGGGACGCCGGGCCGTGGCCCTCCCGTGCATCGTCCTCCTCTCCGTCGGGCACCTGCTCATCCCCCTGAGCGACAGCTTCACCAGCCTGTTCGTGGTGGCCCTGGTGCTGGGCTTCGGCAACGGGATGGGGTCGGGAATCGTGATGACCCTGGGGGCGGACCTGACGCCTTCCGCCAGTCGGGCGTCGTTCCTCGCCGTGTGGCGGGTGGTCTCGGACTCCGGGTACACAGCCGGCCCTCTGGTCGACTCGGTGGTGGTGGGCGCCGCCGCCATCGCCCTGGCCGGCCCGGTGGTCGGCGTGCTCGGCCTGATCTCGGCGGCTGTCATGGCCGTCGGGCTGCAGGAGCCGCAGCACCTGGGCCGCGGCCGTCGGCTGCCCGCTTCTCGCCGGCCTCGAAGCGGCATGTAGCCTCTCGGGATCGCCCACGCCGAGATCGCCTTCGAGAGCTTCGACGCCGAGATCGCGTCCGCCATGCTGCAGAGCCGCTACTCCGCCGGCCCGGCCGGGGGCGGACTGCCCGGCTATCTGGGGATCTCCACCACCGACGTCGAGCCGGGCCGGCTGATCTGTGAGCTGCCGGTGACCGAGGAGTTGCTCAACCCCTTCGGCGCAGCCCACGGCGGGGTGGTGTCGGCACTCGTCGACCACGTCCTCGGGGCCGTCTGCCTGCCGGTGGTGCCGCGCGGATCCTGGCCGGCCACGCAGGAGTTCAAGCTCAACTTCACCGCCCCCGCCCGGCCCGGTCCCATGGTTGCCGAAGCCCGGATAGTTACGCTGTCCAGGCGTAGCGCCATCGTGCGCGTCGACGTGACCAACCTGGGCCGGCTGGTCTGCGCCGCCCAGGGCACGGTGGCCATCATGGCCCCGAAGGGGACCACCAACGGCGGCTCACCTCAGGGAGCCCCGGCCCCGCCTTCCTGAGAGGCCGGCGTCTCGCTCGCCGGAGCCGTCACCGGTGGCCGCTGCCGGCCATCCGGTGCCGGGCCCGGAGTCCGTGGTCAGTTGGAGCGCAACTTCTGGGCCGCGAAGGCACCGAGTCCGATAAGAGCGGCGAGGATCAGGAGCTTCTTCATGGGAGGAGGCTACCCGGCGGCGTCGGGTAGCGGGGCCGAATGGACGTGGGCCCTCTGGCCGTCACGGTCGAAGATCATGATGACCTCGACCGGGCCGCCGGCGGCCGCCACTGCGTGCGGCGTCATGGTGGCGAACTCGGCGGCCTGACCGGTCTCGACGGTGATCTCCCGGTCCCCCAGCAGCAGGAGCAGCGTCCCACTCAGGACGAACAGCCAGTCGTGACCGGGATGGACCCGCTGCTGAGGGCGGTGGCCCGTCGGTTCCAGCCGCATCTTCACCGCCACCGTTCCGGCCGTGGGTCGGCTCAGCATCCACGTGGTCCGCTCCCCCGACCGGCTGGGGACGGGCCGGATGACCACATCGCCGTCGGAGCTCACGTCGAGCAGCGCGTCCAGGTCCACCTGGAGAGCGGCGGCCAGCGGCACCAGGACGTCCAGGCTGATGGTCCGCTTGCCGGTCTCCACCCGGCTGATGGTGGAGGGGCTGAGGTTGGTCCGGGCCGCCAGCTCCTCGAGCGACAACCCCAGCGTGGTCCGCAGGCTCCGCAGGCGGGTGCGGACCAGTCGCTCCACGCCATCGTGATCAGCCACTCGCCCCCCGTTCTCTTTGCAGATACTGCAAACAGCCATGCTGTTGGCGCGAATCATCCTATCCTCCCCCGCATGGGCAACCACGCCTCTCACTCCATGGAGCGCCACTGCGACACCGTCGTGGTCGGCGGATCTCCGGTCGGACTGGCCGCGGCGGCCGCGCTGGGACGGCGGCGCCGGTCCGTGATCGTGGTCGATCCCGGCGGCGTCACCGAGGGTCGCGAGGAGGTGCGGGCCTACGGCGGCGAGGTGCTCGACGGCCGGGTGGTCGCGCTCGCCCGCCACGACGACGGGCGGTTCGAGGCCGCGCTGACAGGTGGCCACCTGGTCGTGGCCCGCTCGGTGCTGGTGGCCACCGGTCGCCTCGACGAGCCGACGCGTCAGGCGCTGGCGCACCTCGGGATCCACGCGGCGGTGCGCCCGGGCGGGTCGGGGGAGTTGATCGGGACCGACAGCAGCGGGGCCACGGCTGTTCAGGGGGTCTACGCCGCCGGGCACGGAGCCGGACCGGCAGGACCGGACACGGCCGGAGCCGGCCGCGGTGCGGAGATCGGGGAGGCGATCAGCCGGGTTCTGGCCGCTGACGATCACCGGGTGCCGGGCCGGGCCCCGGCCAACCAGATCGACTGGGACCGGCGCTACGGGGGCGAGCCGATATGGAGCGGCAACCCGAACGGCACCCTCGTGTACGAGGTGGGTGGCCTCCGCCCCGGGCGGGCCCTCGACGTCGGCGCCGGAGAGGGTGCTGACGCCCTGTGGCTGGCCGAGCAGGGATGGATGGTCACGGCCAGTGACATATCTCAGCGGGCCCTGGACCGGGTCGAGGCTGAGGCGGTGCGGCGGGGCCTGGCCGTCGAATGCCATCATGGCGACGCCAACGGACCGGCCGGTTACGGGACGGGGGTCTTCGATCTGGTGTCGGCCCACTACGCCTCCATTCCCCGCACCCCCGATGACCGCGCCGTCCGCAACCTGCTGGAAGCGGTCGCCCCGGAGGGCACCCTGCTCGTGGTGAGCCACGACCTCGAGCCCATGCGCCGCCCCGTGGACCCCTGGGCCGAGAGCCGACCCTTCGACCCCGACGCCTACGTGCGGGTCGAGGATTTCGCCGCCACCCTGACCGGTTCACCCGACTGGGAGATCGAAGTCCACGCCAAGCGGCCCCGGCCGGCCGGGGCGGCCTCGTCGCACCACGTCGACGACGTCGTGTTGAGGGCCCGCCGACGCTCCGGCTGACCCTCCCGGTCTCCGGCGCCCACCCCCGGCGGGACTCTCGGCGGCCGGGCCGGGACCTTTTTCCCTGGTCCCACCCTTCGCGGAGCCGGACACTGGCCGCGGTGAAGGTCCTGGTCATATGCAACGATCCCCCCTACGGCACCGAGCGGTCGTGGGACGCTCTCCGCCTGGCCGGGTCGCTGGGCCGTCGGGACGGGGTGGAGGTGCGGATCTTCCTGATGGGTGACGGCGTCGGCTGCGCCGTGTCGGGGCAGAAGGTGCCCGACGGCTACTACCACCTCGACCGCATGCTCGAGTCGTCGGCCCGTCACGGCGCCGCGGTCGGCTGCTGCGGAACCTGCCTCGACGCCCGGGGCGTCGCCGAGAGCGCCCTGGTCCGGGGGGCCCACCGCTCGACCCTCGAGGAGTTGACCGACTGGACCCTCTGGGCCGACCGGGTGCTCACCTTCTGACGCCCCCCGCCCCGGATGCTCCCGTCCAGCAGGGGGCTGCCCGGCGGTTCGTCGTCGCTGACCCCCGTTCCGGACCGACCCCTACTATGGATCGCCACGTGTTTCGCGCCCGCAGTTCCGACAGCCTGCTGACCCGCGCCGTCGGCGCGGTGGTGGCCGCAGCCCGGGCGATGGTCGGTGCCCCGCCCCGGAAGAAGGATCCGGCCCGCCGTCGGACCCGGAAGGCGACGGCGGGGCGGCTACGGCGGCGGACCTCCGGAAAGGCCGCACCGGGGGGCGCGGGGTCCCCCCGCAGGCGGACGCCGCGGGTGGTCCCACCCGAGCCGTCCCGGGCGGAACCGGCCGGCCCGGCCGTCGCCGGCACGGCTGACAGTCCTGGCACCGGGCCGGTGGCCGGTGGCCCGGTCGAGGACCTGATCCCCCGCCGTCGGCTGAGGGACGCAGCCCGGTTGATCCGGGCGCTTTCCAAAGAGGTCTACTCTGCTAGACACCCGTACGACGGGCCGCTAGCTCATCCGGTAGAGCAGGGGACTTTTAATCCCAAGGTGCAGGGTTCGAGACCCTGGCGGCCCACTTCCCGGCCCCGTTCATCGCTCGCCGACAGGGTCCGTCGCCGCCGTAGAAACCCCGACCCGACCGGGCGGATAGGTAGCGTGGAGCCGATGTTCCCGAGCGACACCCCGACCGATCCTGGCTACGCGGGCGTGAGCGGCGAGAACTCCGAGCAGGTACTCCCCGTCCCGCCACCCGTTACCCCGGCGGTTGCCGACTCCGACGCTGCGCCTTCCGAGTTGACCGGCCCTGACGCGCAGACCGGATTGGAGGAGTCGCCCGGTTCAGAACCCGCAGAACCCATGGCGGTGGAGCCCGAGGCGGAGACGCCGGTTGTGCAGCCGATGGATCTGGAGCCGGTGGCGGAGGAGCGGCTGGAGACGGTGGCCGTGGTGGATGAGGCACCGGTCATCGAACCGGTGGACGAACCGGTCGACCAGGTGGCGGCCGACGAGGAATTCCTCTCCGCAGTGGCCGAGGAGTTCGACGCCATCGAGGCGGCCCTGGTCAGGTTGGACGACGGAAGCTTCGACAACTGCCAGGTGTGCGGGGGGCGGATCGGCCAGGACCGGCTGATGGCCGATCCTCTCCTCAGCCGCTGCCCGGCCCACACCTGAGGCGGGAGGCCTGGGCTAGAGGGGCCCGTTGCCGTGCTTGCGGGTCACCAGCCGTTCCCGCTTGGTCGACAGCATGCGCAGCGCCGCCGCGACCGACCGCCGGGTATCGGCGGGGTCGATGACCTCGTCGACGAAACCCCGGGCGGCGGCCACGTACGGGTTGAGGTAGTCCTGCTCGTACTCCACGGCCAGTCGGGCCTGCGTGTCGGCGTCCTCCCGGCGGTGCAGGATCTGGACCGCTCCGGACGCCCCCATGACCGCCACCTGCGCCGACGGCCAGGCCAGGCACAGGTCGTTGCCCATGCCCTTGGAGTCCATGACGATGTACGCGCCCCCGAAGGCCTTGCGCATGATCAGGCACACCCGGGGCACGGTGGCCTCGGCGTAGGCGAAGACGAGCTGGGCGCCGTGGCGGATCATGCCCCGCCATTCGAGGTCCTTTCCCGGCATGAAGCCGGGGG
>JAKAXN010000029.1 GCA_021816565.1 Actinomycetes bacterium | reverse complement strand
CCCAACTCCCCCCGGCTCCCGCGGCCGGTCCCGACGCCCTGGTCGAGCGGGCCTACCAGCTGAGCCGGTCCGGTGTCACCCCCGAGGCGGCCGACGAGCTGATCGCCGCGGCCGGCCCGGCCCGCCGGGATCTGGAAGCCGCCCGGGACCAGGTGGCGACCCGGGTGCACGCCCGGGTGGACGACTTCGAGGCCACCGCGGCGCTGCAGCTGCTCAACCGGGCCCTGAGCCAGTCCCCCATCCACGATCCGCTCGACTGGAAGGTGCGCTGGACGCAGCGCTTCCGCAAGCCCTGAGCCGTCGACGGCCCGCCCCCGGAGCCGGGCGGACCGGACCGGGCCTAGATCGGGCCGCCCTGGAACGCCGCTAGGGTGATGCCGGACCCGGTCAGGGCCTTGAGGAACGCCCCCGGCTCGTCCACCAGCTCGGCCAGGCCCCCGGCCCCCGGGCGGGCCAGGCGGTCGGTGACCGCCAGGCGGGCCGTTTCGGTGGCCACCGCAGCGGCGATCACCGCCGGCGGGCAGGCGCAGCCCAGGATGCGGGTGTCGGCGCGGTCGTCCACCCACCCCCTCATCTCCACCCGGACGGCACCGACCAGCCCTTCCGGGTGGGGCGGGCGCAGCATGGGCAGCCACGACGTCAGGCGGTCCCGGCGGGTGGCCTCCATCCGGGAGGTGATCCGCCGGCACTCCGGGAAGGCCGGCTGGAGCAGGATCGGGTCGGCCAGCGCGGCCCGGTAGCAGTCCGCCCCGCCCACCGGTTCGGGGAACCACACCAACTCCCGACCGGACCCGCCGGGCCGGCGGCGCCACCCGCCGTCGACCCAGTCCACCGAGATGCCGGCCAGGGCGGCGTGGTGGCGTCGGGCGCAGGCCGGGCCGCCGGTGCCCAGGCTGGACACGTGGACCTCGTCGACCCGGTCGAACAAAGCCCGCATGCGGGCCGCCAGCACACATGACAGGCCGGGGGCCATGGCGGCCCCCACGGCCAGGGCCCGGCGGCGGGTGCGGGCCCGCTCGTCCAGATCGAGCAGCACCCGGACGTCCACCGGGTCGTCGAGCGTGCACACCACGTGGCTGCCGTGGTCCAGGGCGGAGACCACCGCCCGGCGGGCCCCGGCCGGCACGGTCACCACGGTTACATCGGCGGCTACCGGGTCACCCGGCACCCCCCGGCGGACCTGGACGGCACCGGGCCAGCTGTCCACCGCGGCGGCCACCCGGGAGGGGTCCCGGTGTATGACAGTGACGGTGCCGAAGGTCTCATCGGCGGCCAGCGCCTGGGCCACCCGCCGGCCGACCGCCCCGAAGCCTACGACTGCGGCGTGCACCGGTACGGATCAGCCCAGCTCTTCCGGGGGCAACTCCCGCCAGCCACCGCGCTGCGGGGGGGTCCCTCCGGACCCCCGCAGCCGGACGATGCCGGCGATTATGACGGTCGCGCCCAGGGCGAGCACAGAATGGCGCAGAGCCTTCATGCCGCCGGATCATAGGCGGCCGGCCCGGTCCCGGCGCTACAGCGACAGGTGAGGGGGCGGCCCGCTCAGCCGGGGGCGACCGCCAGCTTGAACCGGTCGCTGGAGTGGCCGTCGGGCGAGGCGCCGGTCCAGGTCACCTGGAGCACCGAGAACTGCGGCCCGTTGCCGGTCTGCACCACGTCGCTCAGGGCCAGGTCGGCCGGTCCTGAGCCGTGGAGGCCGGAGCTGTTGAGGTTCACCGTCCCCGACCCGGCCGCCCCGGACGCGTTCCATGACGTCCAGCGCACGTCGGTGACAGTGGTGGTCGCCACCCCGCAGACCACCAGCAGGGTCTTCGGCTCGTAGGCCCCGCCCCCGCAGTCGAAGACGGTGGGCACCGGGGCCGCCAGGGAGCTGGGCGGGGCGGTGACGACGGTCTTGGCGGTGGAGGGGCTGATGCTGTGAACCGAGGTGCTGCTGGACCCGCCACAGCCGGCGAGAGCGGCCACCGCCACACCCAGGCCGGCGGCGGTCAGGGCCCCGCCGCGGCCGGAAACGCCCCGGCCGGTCATGCCCCCACCACGTTCCGGCCGGGCTGGGCGTCGGCGCCCGCCCGGGGGCGCTCGCAGTGGGCCGCCCGCCGCCGCCGGGCGTAGGCCCCGCCGGCCAGTCCGGCCCCGCCGACCAGCACCGCCGGGACGGCCAGATCGCCCGGCGCGGTCGCCGCGGCGGCCACCAGGCCCAGAGCCACCGCGGCCCCGGCCTGCACCCCGACCACCGCCCAGCGCACGGCCGGCCCGGCGGCGTCGAGACGGCGGTGCAGGTCCCGCAGCCCGGCCGGGGTGGCCGACCGGGCGGTGAGGAAGACGGTCAGTCCCCGGGCCAGGCCGAAGGCCGTGGCCACCCCGAGCGCGGCGGCCGGCGAGGCGGTGAGAGCGGCGAAGAACGCCACCACCAGCACCGCCGCGGTCATCAGATAGGTGGCCAGCCCGGTCCCGATCTGCCATCCGAAACCGGCCCCGTACACCCACGGCCGGTACCGGGCCAGCCACCCGTCGTCCACCTGGCGGCGGATCAACGGCAGCACCTCCCCGAACAGCCCGGCGTCCATCCCGGCACCGGCCGCGGCCAGCCCGGCCGCCACCCCGGCCAGCACGGCCGGATGGTGGGTGCCGCCGGCGCCGGCCACCAGCGCCGCTCCGCCCGCGGCGACAGCGCCGAGGGTGGCACCGCCCGCCGCCGCTCCGGCGACGAACCAGCCGGCGGTGACCGCGTAGCGGTGGCCCCGGCCCCGCTCCCCGAAGGGGGTGATGGTCGAAAGCATCGACAGCCCGCACGGTGACCACGTCGAGCGGGCCGCCGCGGCCACTCCGGTCACCAGGGCCAGGAACACGAACAGGGCGGTCATCGTGATCGTTCTCCTTACATGCCCTGCCCGAAGGACTGGGCGTCACCGAAGGGAAATATGGACCCGTCGCCGGCGACCATCCAGTAGCCGGCCCCGGTGGGGGTGGCGGCCATGCCGACCACCGGGTGAGCGAGGGTCCTGCCGCCCAGCGACCCGTGGAAGCCGGCGTCACCGAACGCGAAGATCCCGCCATCGGACGCCACCAGCCAGTAACCCTGCCCGGTGGGGGTGCCAGCCATGCCGACGATGGGCTCGGCCAGGGCGACCGACCCGAGCGACCCGTGGAAACCGGCGTCACCGAAGGCGAAGATCCCCCCGTCGGAGGCCACCAGCCAGTAGCCGTTGTTGTCGGGCGTGGCGGCCATGCCGACCACCGGCCGGTTGAGAGCGACGCCGCCGGTGGAGCCGAAGAACGGGGCGGAGTAGTCGAAGATCCCGCCGTCGGATGCCACCATCCGGTAGCCGCCGGTCGCCCCGTCGGGGGCCATCCCCACGATCGGCTCGGCCAGGGCGATGTTGCCGGCCGACCCGTCGAAGCCGGCGTCGCCGAAGGTGAAGATCCCCCCGTCGGCGGCCACCAGCCAGTAGCCCTGGCCGGTCCTGGTGGCGGCCACCCCGACGATGGGCTGGGCCAGCTTGGTGCCGTAGAGGGATCCGTGGAACGGGGCGTCCCCGTAGGCGTAGACACCGCCGTAGTTGTCGGCCAGCCAGTAACCCTTGCCGTCGGGGGTGGCAGCCATGCCGACCACCGCCTGCACCACCGGCGGCGGGGGGTTCTGGGTGGGGCCGTCCTGGCAGGGGGCGTAGTGGTCGGCGGTGTTGTCGTCCACCTGCACGACCGTGGTGCAGGTGGAGTCGAGGACCCACGGCGGGGTGCAGGAGACCACCCGGCAGGCGATGCGGCCGGAGCAGCCGATCTCCATGTGGCACTGGCCGTAGCGAAATTCCGTGCAGCCGACGTGACGGTTGGAGCAGCTTCCGAGAGCGCACTCGCAGGTGAGGTTGTCGCAGGTGGGACAGAAGTTGCCGCCGCCGCAGCCGCAGTTCTGGCACTCGCCCATGCAGTCGATGAAGTACCGGGCGCCGGCGCAGTACTGGGACCCGTCGGCCTTCCACCAGCCGCCGGCGAAGGTACCCGGCGGGCAGGCGTTGACCCCGTTGTTGATGGTGCAGCAGAACTGGGTGTAGCCGTCGCAGCAGGCGGAGGAGCAGCCGCAGTTGCTGCCCGGGACGCACTCGCAGATGAAGCCGTAGGCGGTCCCCGGCTTGAGCAGCAGGTCCGTGGGAGCCACGGTCATGGCGGTGGCGGTGACGGTGGCTTTGGCCAGAAAGCCCCGCCGGGACGTGCGCGACAGCAGGAAGTCGCCGATCCCCTGGGTGAGGCTCATGCGACCTCCTTGGTCAGTGGGCTGGTCCAGATCAGGTACGCCAGCCCGGCGATGACCGCGCTGAGCAGGAGAAGCGGGGCGCCGTTCCAGGGTTCGTGGACAAAGAGCCGGCCCAGGCGGCCGGGGGCGTCGAGAGCCCACCACGCCGATACGGCTGCGGCCCCGGCGTTGAGCACGGCGTGCTGGTAACCGGGCCGCGAGTCCGGCCGGCCGAAGCATCCGCAGCTCGACAGGGGCCATCCCCGGTAGAGAGCCAGCAGCACGAACAGCGCGAAGGCGCTGTAGGACGCCGCCACCAGGGCACCGGTGAGCGGTCCCGGACGGACCACGCCGAGCACGCCCACCGCGGCCTCGACCGCCGCCCCGGCTCTCACTGCGCCCCGGCCGGCCCGGCGGCGGCCCAGGCGCAGCCCGGCCGCCTGCAGAGCCCGGGCGGTGTAATCGGGCCGCCCCAGCTTGGCCGCCCCGGCCGCCGCCAGCACTGCGCTGGCGGCCAGGAACGGTGCGGTCACCGCCGGAACGGTCACCTGGCCGGCTCGACGTGGAACGAGCCGATCACCTGATTGGCCCGGGTGGTGAGCGGAACCCGGTTGGCCATCGACCCGATCACCGAGTACAGGCAGAAGGCCCGCCCGCCCACGGTGAAGAACCGCTGCACCCCGGCCTGACCCAGGATGGTGCGCTGGAGCTGGCGGGGCCGGTAGGAGTCGGGGGTCAGGCCCGGCACCGCGTTGAGAGTGGTGAACAGCGCCGTGCCGGCCGCCTCTGGGCCGAACTCCAGGAAGCTGACGAACACGTCCTCGGGCCCGAGCTGCTCCACCAGTCCCCCGCCGTAGTCGCCCCGGTTGGCCGGCAGCGGCACCGTGGCGGCGTGCACCACCGGGTAGGAGCTCTCCCCGGTGCCGGCCGGACGCTGGTAGATCGTGGCCTCCCAACCGGACGGCGGGGCGATGGTGAGCCCGGCGGCGTGCAGCTGCCGGGCGGTCATCCCCGCCCGCCGTCGCTGATCGAGGACGGGTGGAGTCGGGGGTCGCCCGGTTCGATGCCGGCGGCCCGCAGCTGCTGGTCAACCGCGTCGTCACGGACCTGGTCGGCCCGGGACCGCTCGTGCAGACCCCTGCGCAGCGGGGCCGCGGCGGTCGTTCCGTCGGCCACGGCGTTGGCCACCAGGGCCTTGACCTCCTCCCAGCCGGCCGCCACCCCCTCGCCCACGACCCGGGAGGCCGGGCCCGACACGTAGACGAAGTACGGGGCGTAGGGGATGTCGTAGTGCTCCCATACCTCGGTGGACATCACCACCGGGGTGGAACCGGCGAGCCCGGCGATGGCGCCCGGCGACTCGGCCTCGCCGCCGCGGGTGACAGCCACCAGCCGGGCCCCCCCGGGCACGTCGAGCATCCCGCTGCGAAACGCGTCCCAGAACGCCCGGCAGGTCGCGCAGCCCGAGGTGAGGAACGCGATGAGCGTGTCGTGGCCCACCCCTCCCACGGCCAGCGACACCGCGTCGCCGGCGGGGGTCACCCCGGTCAGGTCCATCACGTCGCCGGCCGAGGGCCGGCCCGGGGTGGGCCTCACCCCGGGCGCCGCCACGCTGACCGGACCGGCCGGGCGGCCGGCGGGGGCCGACGGGTCCAGATCCACCCCCAACTGGTGCAAAGCCCTCAACACGTCGGCATGGCCCCGCAAGAGGCCGGCCACCAGCACTCCGAGTAGCGCCACGGCCACCGTGAGGCCGACAACCAGCGCCGTCACTTCTCCCACCGCCACTGCAACATCGACAACATTGTTAGCACCGGGGCGGGCGGCGGTGGATTCCCGGGGTTACTCGGTCACCCAGTCCCGCAGCTTCTCGGTGGTCTTGGCCAGCAGGCGGGAAATCTGCATCTGGCTTACCCCCACCTCGTCGGCGACCTGGCGCTGGGTCCATCCGTCGAAGTAGAGCCGCTTCAGGATGAGCCGCTCTCGGGGGGCCAGCCGGGGCATTAGGGCCACGAACTGCTGGCGCTCCAGGCTGAGCTCGAAGCCGCCGTCGACGGTCGGGACGTCCCTTCCGCCCTCGCCCTCGAACACGCCGATGTCGAGCGACTCGGGCCAGTAGTTCTCCCCCGCCTCCATGGCTTCCAGCACGGTCTCGTCGCTGGTCCCCAGCCGCTCGGCTATCTGCTGGATGGTCGGCGAGCGGGACAGCTCGTGCGTGAGCGACTCCCGGGCCTCCTTGATCGCCAGGTAGCTCTCCTGCACCGACCGGGGGACCCGCATCATCCAGGTCTTGTCCCGGAAGTGCCGTTTGATCTCCCCCAGGATGCTGGCCGTGGCGTAGGTCGAGAAGGAGGTCTCGCGCCCGAGGTCGTACCGGCGGGCCGCCTTGATGAGGGCCATCATGGCGACCTGCTCCAGGTCCTCCTTGGACTCGCCGTGGTGGTTGAACCGACGGGCCAGCGAGCGAGCCAGGCGGGCGTGGCCGGCGATCAGCTCGGCCTGGAGCTGGTGTCGGGCCAGGGTCTCGGCGGAGCCGCCGGGCCCGGGAGGTCCGGCCGGTGAGGGGTTGCGGCCCCTGGTGCACTTGCGGAACATCCGCTGGTCGGCTCCCACCGGGCGCAGGCTGCGGTGCCCCGACACGGCCGGGGCCGGGCCGATCAGCAGGAGATGACCTCCGTCACGGAGCTGCTCGATGGCCCGGTCGGTGGCCCGCTCGGGGGTCTCCGGGCGCACCGTCACCAGATCCACCGGCCCGTGGGGCCGGCCCAGTATGACCCGCTCGGCGACCTGGGCCCCCGGCAGCCACCGGCTGGCGTGGCGCTCGAAGTTCGCCGCCCGGGTGGACGCCGGCAGGCAGCGGATCTCCGACAGGGAGAACGCCACCGGGCTCAGTTCCCGGGTGGCCTCCGAGGCGTAGGCCCTCAGGGTGCTGCGATCGTCGGGCCGGGCCTGCTGGTAGGCGGCGGTCACCGCCACCGCGTCGGCCACGCTGTCGACTGACCAGACGGTCGGCCCGTCGCTGCGGCCGTCCAGGTCGAGCAGCGCCGGGATGACCTGGTCCTGCAACATTTCCCACTCCCGGAGGAGCGGGGATGACACCAAAGGCAATGCAACCTCCGCCGGTGGGTTCGAGGGAGCGACAACCGGTTCCCGCAACCGGCACAGATCCGCGTACGCAAGTGATACCCGGTGGCCGGTGGGGGATAAACCGCCACATTCGTACCGGCTCGATCCCGAGCCGGTACGCATCAAGACCGTCGGAGTGGAGATCACAGTTCCATGAGAGCGTTGGTGACCAACGACGACGGCGTGCACTCCGGGGGGTTGCTGGCCCTGGCCCGGGCCGCGGCCTCCCGCGGCCTCGATGTCACGGTCGTGGCCCCGGCGTTCGACGCCAGCGGCTCCAGCGCCTCCATGACGGCCACTGCGAGCGACGGGAAGGTGCTGGTGGACCGGGTGGGCGAGGACATCCGTGACGACCGGGTGACGGTGCTGGGCGTGCAGGGGCCGCCTGCGTTCATCGTGCGGGCCGCCATGTACGGGGCGTTCGGCCCGGTCCCCGATGTGGTTCTGTCGGGAGTCAACCGGGGTCTCAACACCGGGCGGTCCGTCCTGCACTCGGGCACGGTCGGCGCGGCGCTGACGGCGTCCAACTACGGCCGGCGGGCGCTGGCCGTGTCGGCCGAGGTGGAGGACGACGACGGGTGCGACCCGGACCCGGCGCTCGTCGCCTCGGCGGTGGAGTGGATCCTGCGGGCTCCGGCCTCCACGGTGCTCAACGTCAACGTCCCGAAGGGCAGCCGGGGCAGGCTCTCCGAGGTGTGCATCACCTCATTGGCGGAGCTCGGGACCGTGCAGGGCAGCGTCTCGGAGGTGACCGGCGAGTTCGTGCCGGTGACCTTCGCCGATTCCGACGACGATCCCCGCTCCGGAACCGACGCCGCGGCGCTGGCCCGCGGCTGCGTCTCGGTCACCGCCATCTGCGCGGTGACCGAGAACACCGGCCTCGACGTGGGCATGCTGCTTCGGTAGGAGCCGCCGGCCGGTCTACCCGTAGCGCAGGGCCACCGCGGCGGCTGGCTCGTGCACCTTGAAGGCGAACGACTCCTCCAGGTACAGCCGCACCTCGGTGTCGGTGTGCCCGGCGTAGCCGAGGGCGAAGTCCCCGCCCGAGACCAGCTCGAAGTCGCCGCCGCGCACGCTCATCACCAGCGCCCCGTCGATCACCGGCGCCCACACGACCGGACCGCCCAGGACGGAACGCACGTGCTCGAGGACCGGGTAGCCGCCGTGCTCGGTGGTCTCGATCACCCCGGTGTAGCAGCGGTCGCCCAGGGCGATCCCGTAGGGCCCCTCGACGCCGGCCCGGCGCAGCACCGCCACCGCCAGGGCCACGTGGCGGGGGTAGTTGGAGTAGTCGTCGCCGATGGGGACCGGCTCGTGCGGGCAGGCCGCGACCATGCCCGTCTCCCCGCCGAAGACCGTGCGGTCCTCGGCTTCGGCCGCCCGGCGGGCGGCCTCGGTCACGGCGGCGAGGTCCGGGTCCGTCACGCCCCGCTCGACGGCGTCGAGCTCGTCGCGACCGAGGGTGAAGGGGGTGCGGGTCTCGATCAGCGGTCGCACCACCCGGGCCCGCATGTCGACCCCGGCGACGGGCGACGCCACCGGCTCGGTGCGTCCATCCGCCTCGGCCGAGTGGGCCCAGCCGCGGGGGCCGGTGAAGTCGACCAGGGCCCGGGCCGCCAGGAAGTGGCGCAGCGCCCGGCCGGCCTCCTCGTCGATCAGCGCCCAGGCTTCGGCTCCGATGGGTGCCTGGTCCCTTCTCAGTCGGTCGGTCACAGGTTCTCCTTGTCCCGAAGGGCCCCGATGTCCAGCCTGGCGGTGGGCGCAGCGCCGGGGCGGTCCTCCCCCGACTCGAGGTCCACGACCGACCCGGAGCTGAACAGGTACCGGCGGAGATGCCCGTCCAGCACCGGGTCCCGCCGCCGCAGCCACTCGAGGACCATCGCCGCGTGCTCCTTCTCCTCGTCGCGGTTGTGGGCCAGGATGGCCTTCAACTCCGGGTCGTCGGTGGCGTCGACGCGCTGGTCGTACCAGTCGACGGCCTCCAGCTCCTCCATCAGCGACGAGATGGCCCGGTGGCGGTCCACCGTCTCGGGCCGGAGCCGGCTGCGTTCCTCGTGAAGGCCTTCGCTGCTCACCGCGCCTATATACCCCGGGTCCCCGCCGATGTCCCCACCGCCGGGATCTAGCCTGGTCCGGTGCCCGAGGACCTCTTCGAAGCTGCGCTGCGGGAACGGATGGCGGAGCGGGCTCCGCTCGCCGCCCGCATGCGGCCCCGCCGCCTCGACGAGATCATCGGCCAGCAGCACCTGATCGGCCCGGGCGGACCGCTCCGGGCGCTGATCGAGTCCGACCGCCTGTCCTCCGTGGTGCTGTGGGGGCCGCCCGGCACCGGCAAGACCACCCTGGCCAACGTGGTCGCCGACCAGACGGCCCGGGAGTTCGTGTCCCTATCGGCGGTGACCGCCGGGGTCAAGGACGTGCGCGAGGTGCTCGACGGCGCCAGGCGCCGGCTGGGCGAGAACGGCCGGGGCACCATCTTGTTCCTCGACGAGGTGCACCGCTTCAACAAGAGCCAGCAGGACGCCCTCCTGCCCGGGGTGGAAGCCGGGATCATCACCCTCATCGGGGCCACAACCGAGAACCCGTTCTTCGAGGTGAACGCCCCGCTGCTCAGCCGCTCGACGGTGTTCCGGCTGGAGCCGCTGGACCAGGACGAGCTGCGGCAGGTGGTGGACCGGGCCCTCCGCCACGAGCAGGCCACGATCTCCGACGAGGCCCGGCACCACCTGACCGACCTGGCCGGTGGCGACGCCCGGGCCGCCCTCACCGCCTTGGAGATGGCCCTGGCGCTGGCCGAGGCCGACGGGCGGCGGGAGATCGGCCTGGCCGACGTGGAGCGGGCCCGCCAGTCCCGGGTGCTGCGATACGGCCAGGACGAGCACTACGACGTCATATCGGCGTTCATAAAGTCCATCCGGGGGTCCGATCCCGACGCCGGGCTGTACTGGCTGGCCCGCATGCTGCAGGCCGGCGAGGACGCCCGCTTCATCGCCCGCCGCCTGGTGATCCTGGCCTCGGAGGATGTGGGGGCGGCCGATTCGATGGGGCTGGTGGTGGCCGACGCCGCGGCCCGGGCGGTGGAGTTCGTGGGCCTGCCCGAGGCACAGCTCAACCTGGCCCACGCGGTGGTCTACCTGGCCACCGCGCCCAAGTCCAACACCGTCACCTCCGCCCTCAGCCGGGCGTTCGAGGACGTGGCCGGACGGCCGGCCGGACCGGTCCCGGCCCCGCTGCGCTCCGTGCACCCCTTCCAGGCCCGGAAGATGAAGGAGGGGGGCGGGTACGTGTACCCGCACAACGATCCCTCCGGCTTCGTGACCCAGGAGTACCGGCCCCCGGAGGTCGCGGGCCGGGTGTACTACCGGCCGTCGCCGCACGGATCGGAGGCGGAGATCGGCCGGAGGCTGCGGGAGTGGTGGGGCGACTCGGCCTACGAGGGGGAGGAGTGGTGGCGCTTCGCCAAGTTCCACGACCCGTCGCGCTGAGCGGTCACGACGTCATCCGGCCCAGGCCGACCAGCGCCCGGGCGTGCTCCATCTCTCCCCCATGCGACGCCGACGGTACTGCCACCCCATCTGACAGCATGATCCCGACGGGCAGTCACTCGGGCATCAGCTGCGACGCCGCCGGGAGGCCGGCCACGAAGTCGTCGAGCAGTCGGGCCACCTCGACCGGACGCTCCTGCATCAGCTGGTGACCGGCCCGGGGGAGGACCTCGAGGCGCGAGCCGGGGAGGAACCGGGCGATGCGCCGGGCCGCCCACACCGGCGTCAGCAGGTCCCGGGACCCGACCAGCACCATGGAGGGGGTACGGGTGACCCCGAGCGCCTCCCGGGCGTCATGGTCGAGAAGGTCGATGCCCGAAGGCAGCGATGTCGACTGGGGGACCTCCTGCAGGAACCGGCGCACCTGATCCACAGCCCGGGCCGACGGTCTGGACCCGAAGGCCAGCCGGGCCAGGAACCACGACAGGTCGTCCTCGCCGGCCTTCCACTGCGGGACCGGGCGGCCGGACTCGAATCGGCGGCGCAGCCGGCGGCCCAGGGCCTGGGCCACGGGCAGGGCCGGCCGGGGCAGCAGCTGGTACGCCGCGGTGTCCATGAACACCAGACCGGCCACCCGCTCGGCCAGGTGGCCGGGGAAGTCGGCGGCGTACTCCATCAGGATCATGCCGCCCATCGAGTGCCCGACGATGACGGCGTCACGCAGGTCGAAGTGCTCCACCACCGCGGCCACGTCACGGGCTGCGACCTTGCGGCCGAACCCGTCGCTGCCGGCGTGCGACGCCCCGTGCCCGCGCACGTCCATGGCGAGCACCCGGTACCGATCGGCCAGCATGTGGAGCTGCGGCGACCACACCCCGGCCTGGAGGGTGATGCCGTGGATGAGCAGCAGGGGCCGTCCGGCGCCCCGCTCGATCAGCCGGATGGACCCCCCGTCGGGGGCGGCCACCTCGTGCTCCACCAGATCGGCGGGCAGGTCGAACAGAGGGTCGAGGTCGGGGTCGCTGCTGGACTTGAGCGACTGGACCGAGCGGTGGACGGCCGCCCGGCCTCCCGCCACGGCGGCGGCGGTGAGGGCCGCTCCGGCGACCAGCTTCCCGGTGGTGGAGGTCATGGCCTACTCGTTTAGCCCAAGAGCGGCGCATTCCTCCACCACGGCCCGGGCAACGGGCCTTCGGCCCTGGCCTGCGGCCGGGCCGGGCGCCGACCATGGGAACGGAAGAGGAGACGGTGATGTCGCAGTGCCATGACCATTACGAGTTCGGCGGGTACCCCGAGCCCGGCCCGGTCCCCCCCGCCCAGACCGATGAGGCGCCCTGCCACGACTGTTACGGGCCCGAGACGGGCCGCCCGGCCCCTCAACGGCGGTCCCGACGGAATAGCCGTCGCCGGGCCGGTCGGTCCCCCGGCGGGTCCTCACCGGTGCCGGCCGGCGCCCGGACCGCTTCGACCGGGTCGGTGGCCGGGTCGCCGGTCGGGCGTGGGGGCCAAACCTCTACCGGCCCGGCGGGCGGCAGCTCGTGATCGGGTTCCGCCCCTAGGGGATCGTCGTCACCATCGGCGACCGAAGAGTCGCTCCGGTGGGCCGCCCCCCGCCTCCGCCGGGTGGGCGGGGGCGGCGGGGGTTGGCGCGACGCCTGGTTGAATTCCGTCAGGAACGACATCAGCTGGCCCCGGTCGGGGCCGGTCGCCGGGCCGTCCGGTCCGCCCGCAGGCGGTCCGCCATCGACTGCGCCCATCACCCAATTCCATCGTTTCGCGCTATTGCCCCCTTTAGGGGCCTCCGGGTGGGCCTACCCACAGAAGAAGGGGACGAAGCGGTCCCCTCGGCCGCCGGCGGTTGAGTTGGACCGCGGCGGGGTACCGATGGGGCGATGAGTCACCGGAGAGCAGCCGTCACCGTGGCCAGCGCCGCCGCGCTGGCGGCGGTGGCTACCGGGGCCGGGCTGGCTGCCTCCGCTGCCCGGGGCGCCCCCCCGGACCCTTCCCGGCCCGCGGCGGCCACGCCGGCCTCCCAGCCCGATCCGGGACCGGCCCCCGTCTCGCCGGCCGGGGCGGTGTGCCCGGCGGGGGGGCTGCGCTGGACCGCTTCGACCTTCAGCGCCGTGCCCGTCGACCCGCAGGCCGGCTACTGGATGGTCCAGGAGCGGGGGACGGTCGCCAACCGCTCGGCGGCGGCCATCATCGTGGGCGACGGGGTGGCGCGCATCGGGCGCTCCATGAGCGGAGGCTCGGCGCCGGCCTCGGTGGTGGACCTTCCGCTCACCCCGCTCGGGGATCTGACCCTGGCCCCCGGAGGGGTGGAGGCCTACAGCGGGGCGGTGCTGGTCCAGAGCCGGTCCGAGCCGGCCGACCTGGGCATGGGCCTCTCCGACTCGGTGTGGGCGGCACCGGCGCCCGGACCCGGCTGCCCGGCGCCGACCGGTGGCTACCCCGGGCCGGGCGGCCGCGCCGCCACCAGCCTGGAGTAGCCGGCCGGGGGCCTACTCCGGCGCGGCCAGGTCCTGGCCCACGGGTGCCAGCGAGTCGGTGGGTCGGATGCGGCGGGCGGGCACCCCCCCGTAGATGAATCCGGGCTCGCACTTGCCCGTCACCACGGACCCCGCGGCCAGCACGCAGCCGTCGCCCACCACGGCGCCGGGTAGCAGGACGCAGCGGGCCCCGATCCACACCCGGTCCCCCACCGTGACCGGCCGGCTGGACACCTGCCTGCGAATACCGCCGGCCCCGTCACCGGAGTGGAAGCTCGTGACGAACGCCGTCTCGGGGCCCACCATGCAGTGCTCGCCTATCTCGATGAGGCCCCCACCCTCGAAGCTGCACCCGAGCGAGACGGAGGTCTGGCGACCGATACGTACGTTGCTGTTGTAGATGCGCTGTCCGGCGGCGATGTCGGGGGTGGCGAACTGCAGACCGGCCAGCCGGTAGACCAGGAAGCGGACCACCCGGGGCAGGAAGTGGCTGCCTCCGATGACGTTGCGGACGAGGTGCAGCCAGGCCGCGACCAGATCGAGGCGCAGGCTCTCGACCAGCGCGCCGATACTGCGGTTGGACCGCGCTGCCCCTGCTCCGGTGCCCATTGCAGACATTTTCGGCACCTTAAGACAATTCTCCTGTTTCGGCACCTCCGTTTCGGGCGGAGGGCCAGCGCCTACCTTGGTGGCCCATGGCCGAGACCTCTTCGGCGCCCACCCCCGACGGCAGGCTGTCACTGGCCGAGCAGGTGGTGCTGGCCCTGGTGGCGGAGGGCTCACCGCACGGTTTCGCGGTGGCCCGGCTGCTGGCCCCCGGAGGCGAGATGGGGCGCGTCTACAGCGTGGCCCGCCCGGCCGTGTACCGGGCGATCGACCGCTTGGCGGAGGGCGGCCTGATCGAATCGCTCGGGGCGGAGCCGGGCGACCGGGGCCCCAAGCGCACCCCGGTCAGGGTGACCGCCGCCGGGCGGCGGGCGGTGGACGGCTGGCTGGGCGAGCCGGTGGCCCACATCAGGGACCTGAGGACCGAGTTCCTGGCCAAGCTGGCCATCCTGCACCGGCGGGGCCAGGACCCGGCGGCGCTGGTGGAAGGCCAGATCTCGGTGGTGGAACCCATCGTCGCGGCCCTGGCCGACCGGCTGGATTCGGCGGGCGGTTTCGACCGGTCCCTGGCTCTGTGGCGGCTGCGCTCCGCGCAGGCGGCCCTGCGCTTTCTCGAGGATCTGCGGCCCGGCACGGCGCCGGCGCGCTAGGGACCGGGGGATCAGGACCCGGCCAGCGACCGGGCCACGGCGGCCGGCACGCCGGCGCCGCTGACCCGGGCCGGGTGCATCAGCTGGAACCCGGCCCGCCGCAGCATGGCCTGGGCGGCCGGGCTGAAGAGGTACTCGACGAACGCCCGGGCCCCGGCCTGGTCAGGGGCCCCTTTGAGCACCGTCACCGTGTAGGTGGCTTTCAGGTCCTCCCCGGTGACGGGGACGGTCGGTATGGACGCCGCGGTGGTCTCGCTGGTGTAGAAGAAGCCGGCATCGAGCTGGCCGGCCTGCAGCCGCCCGACGAGCGTCTCCTCCGGGTACACCCCCGACGTGGAGCGGGCCAGGGCGTCCAGCGCCGGCTGGTGATAGCGGGAAGCGGCCGCCTGCAGGGCCTCCACGGTCAGCTTGCCCTTCGGGTCGGTGGCCGGGTCCGTCCGGCCGAGCAGGAACCCCGGGCGGGTCACCACCTGGTACCACGGCTGGCTCCGCAGCTCGGCGGCGAACCGGCTGTGGGGGTTGTAGCCGATGACCAGGGGGGAGTCCGCGAAACTGGCGTACCACGACACCCAGTCCCCGTTGGCCGGGCCCTCCAGCTGGCTGTTGACCGTGGGGCTGGCGCTGATGAACACGTCCCCCTGGCGCACCCCGCCCTTGATCTGGGCGGCCAGGGCGGTGGAGCCGCCAGCGAAGCCGTTGAGGGTGTAACCGGTGGCCGCCTTGAACGCCGGGCCGATCTGGTTCTGCATCAGCTCCACCAGGGAGCCGGCGTAGAGCACGCTGACGGGCCCGGAGCCCCGGGCGGGTGCCGAACCGGAGGGCGACGCGGCTGGAGGAGCCAGGCTGGTCGGGGCCGTGGTGCGGGTGGAACTGGCGCACCCGCCGGCCAGGGCGGCCGCCGCGGCGCCCGCGGCCAGCAGTCTCGTCACCCGGGGCATGAGCCGACACTAGCCCAGTAGTCACATCGTGACTAATTGGTCGGCCGGCCGCCCGGCTTCCCGGACCCGGTGACGGCTTTGAGGCATCCTGGGCCGGTGCCCGAAGCCGCCAGCGAGCCCGAGGAGAAGGTCGAGGAGCGGATGAACCCGGCCGGGTTCATCTACGGGGTGCTGGCCGTCGGCACGGTGATAGCCGCCGAGAGCACCCGCCAGGAGACCGTCGGAAAGCTGCTGGCCGCCGGGGCCATCACCCTGGTGCTCTACTGGCTGGCCCACGCCTACGCCCACCACTGGGCGGCCCGCCTGACCGGCGACGGCGACTGGAACCTCCGGGAGTTCGTCCATTCTTTGGGCCGGGAGGCCACCATCCTGGCCGGGGCGGCCCTGCCCCTGGCCGTTCTGGTCGTGGCGTGGATCGCCGGGGCCAGCCTGAGGACCGACGTGACCGCGGTGCTGTGGTCCTCCGCCGTGGAGATCGCCCTGCTCGAGCTGGTGGTCGGCCTGCGCCGCCACGACAAGCCGTCGCAGCTGGTCATGGACACGGTCATAGGTATCGCTCTCGGCCTCGGGATACTGGCCGTCCGGGTGCTCCTGCACTAGGCGATGGGGCCTACGGCCCTAACCGGCGGAGGGGCCCGGGCCCCATGCTGGCGCGCAGGGTCGGTCCCGGCCCGATAGGAGGCGTATTGGCATGACCACCGTCGAATCAGCTCCCGTAGAGGCTCCCGAAGCGGGGCTTCCGGCTGCCGGCAAGCTGTCGATGATCGTCTTCAGCGGCACTGCGGACCGCTTCATCCCCGTCGGCGTGCTGGCTCAGGCCGCCGCCGCCATGGGCATGGAGGTGTCACTGTTCGTCACCGGCTTCGCCCTGCACGCCTTCACGAGGGAGCACCACGACCTGCCGTTCCCCACCGAGTTCGAGGCCATGGCCCCGGCCCTGGCCGAGGGGATGCAGGCCGGCCACGTGCCCGGCTGGGACCAGATGCTGCGCCAGGCGAAGGAGCTGGGGGCCAGGGTCTACGCCTGCTCGATGATGAGCCAGGTCATGGGCCTGAAGCGGGAGGACTTCAACGACCTGGTCGACGACGTGGTGGGGGCGGCGACCTTCCTGCAGATGGCCGAGGGCGGCCAGACCATCTTCATCTGAGGAGCAGCAATGGGCCAAGAGAACATCACCGCGAAGCGGACCCTGGTCGACTCCCGGGGCTCCTCCTGCCCCGGCCCCATCACCGATCTGGCCATGGCCTACCGTCGCTCGAAGGTGGGCGACGTGATCGAGCTGCTGGCCACCGATCAGGGCGTGAAGCCCGACGTCAGGGCGTGGGCGGCCAAGACCGGCAACCGGATCGTCTCCATGGACGAGTCCGGCGACACGATCACCGTGGTGATCGAGATCGTGAGGCGGTGAGATGCGGACCCGGGTGCTGATAGTCGGTGGGGGCGCCGGGGGGACGATCCTGGCCAACTCCCTGAGCCCCCGGCACTTCGATGTGACGCTGATCTCGGCGTCGGCCGAGCACATGTTCCAGCCGGCGCTGCTCTACGTGGCCACGAGCAACGCCAGGGCCGACATCACCAGGCCCGAGCACAAGCTGCTGCGCCGGCACGTGCGTCTGCTGGAGGCCCGGGTGACGTCGGTCGACCTGACCGAGCGGGTGGTGGCCACCTCGGACGGGGGCCTGCACTCCTACGACGAGATCGTGCTGGCCACCGGCATCACCACCGACCCCGGGCAGATCCCCGGCCTGCGGGAGGTCAACGACCGTTTCGGCGATTACCACTCCTCGGTCCCGCAGGCCCGCAAGCTGTGGCGGACCCTCGACGCCTTCCGGGGCGGCACCATCGCCGTCGGGCAGTCCTCGCCGGTGTGCAAGTGCCCTCCCTCGCCCATCGAGGGGGTGCTCCTCATCGACCGTCTGCTACGCCATCGGGGGTTGCGCGACCGGACGCGCCTGGTGTTCTTCACGCCCTACCCCCGGGCCTACTCGGCGGAGCCGATGAACCAGATCGTCGAGCCGATCCTCGATCAACGGGGCATCGAGGTCATGACCTTCTTCGACGTCGACCACATCGACCCGGTCACCGGGACCATCCGCTCCATCGAGGGCGACGAGATCACCTGCGACATCCCGGTGCTCATACCGCCGTTCGTGGGCGCGGACATCCACTTCAGCCCCGCGGAGGTGCTCGACGAGAGCCGCCTGATCCTGACCGACCGCACCACCCTGCGGGTCCGCGGCGTCGAGCATGCCTTTGCCATCGGCGACGGCACCAACCTGCCGACGTCCAAGTCCGGGGTGGGCGCCCACCTGGAGGCCAAGGTCGTGGCCCGGGCGCTGTCGGGGAGGCCGGCCGCGTTCGCCGGGCGGACCCACTGCCCGTTCGACCTCGGTGACGGGCGCGGCACGTTCGTCACCAGCAGCTACCGGGCCCCCACGGTGAAAGCCCGGCCCAGCCGGGCCAAGCACGCCATGAAGATGGCCTTCGCCCGCCTCTACTGGGTGAGCCTGCGGGGCTGGCTGGATCCGGCGATCGACTTGTACTTCCGCGTAACCCGACCGCCGGAGACGGCGCCGGCGGCTCCCCCGCCGCGGGTGCCGGTGGGCTGAGCGGCAATCCCGGGCGGTTTGGCGCGGACCGGCCGGTCCCGCAGAACCGGTGCCTCCGGCCTCGCCGCGCTGAACCCAACATCCCGTTCAGGAACAAAGACCCCCTGGTACGGCTACCGACGGTCGGAGAGGATGGCAGCCGTGCAGTCCGACGACCGGCCCGAGGGCCCCCCGGGCCCGGTCCTCGCCGGCGCGAGCCGACTTCCGGGCGCCGGCCTGGTGGCCCTGTGGGTGGCCGGGCTGTTCCTCGTCGACGCCCTCACCGGGCCGAGGGTATCGCTGGTGGTGCTCTTCGCCGCCGGCCCACTACTCGCCTGCGCCTTCGTGGCCGCGGTACCGACGGCGTGGACCGCCGCCATCGCCGTCGTGCTCACCGCCGCCTTCAGCGGCTTCCACCACGGCTGGCAGTCCGAGCAGCAGGTCCTGCAGACCCTCGACGTGCTCCTGATCGGGGCCATCGCCACCGGGGTGGCCACGGTGAGGTCACGACGGGAGCGGAGCTTCGCCCAGCTGGTGGCGGCCGAAGCCGAGGCTCGGCGGGCCGCCGACGAGGCCGGCGCCCAGTTCAGCGCGGCGTTCGACCGGGCCCCGGTCGGCATCGCCCTGGTGGACGGGGAAGGGCGCATCGTCAGGGCCAACCGGTCGCTGGGCGAGCTGACCGGGCACCGGCCCGGCGAGCTGGTGGGCCGGTCCTGCGCCGACCTGTCGGCCGGCCCGCACTGCGACCCGGCCGGCACCGGCGCCCAGCGGGCGGGCGACGGAAGCCCGCTCGGCCGGCGGGAGGTCCGCATTGTCGCCGCCGGAGGCCAGCGCCGCTGGGTGGCCTGCAGCACCGCCCGGGTGGACGGCGTGGCCGGGGTGGACGCCGTCGAGCACGTGGAGGACATCCACGACCGGAAGGTGTACGAGGAGCGGCTGCGCTTCCTGGCCGACCACGACCCGCTGACCGGCCTGTTCAACCGGCGCCGCTTCTACGAGGAGCTGCGCCGCCAGGCCGCCCGCGAGCGCCGCTACGGCGGGCGGAGCACGGTGATGCTCCTGGACCTGGACGGCTTCAAGTACGTCAACGACACCCTCGGGCACGCCGTCGGGGACCGGCTCCTGCAGGTCATAACCACTTCGGTGAGGGACCGTCTGCGCGAGACCGACGTACTCGGCCGGTTGGGCGGCGACGAGTTCGCGGTCCTGCTCCCGGGGACGCCCGTCGGCCGGGCCGACGTGGTGGCGCAGTCGCTCCTCGACGCGGTGCGCAGCGCCGAGTTGCACCACGCCGGCAAGCGGGTGCGCTGCACGGCCAGCATCGGCCTGGTGGAGACGGCCACGCCGTCAGACGTGGACGAACTGATGGCCGACGCCGACGTGGCCATGTACGGAGCCAAGGACTCCGGGCGCGACACATCGGTCACCTACGACGCCCACGGCGACCACGCGGCCCAGTCCCGCAGCCGGCTGTGCTGGATCGGCCGGATCCGCGAGGCCATCGAGCAGGACGCGTTCAGCCTGCACGTCCAGCCCATCCTGGATCTGTCCACCGGGGCCATCACCGGCGGCGAGCTGCTCATCCGGATGCGCGACGAGGACCGGCTCATCAGCCCCGATCGCTTCCTCCCCATCGCCGAGCGCCACGGGCTGGCCCCGGCCATCGACCGCTACGTCATCACCCACGGCATGCGACTGGCCGCCGAGCAGGATGTACCGGGGGATTTCCGGTGGGAGATCAACCTGTCGGCAGACTCCCTGGGCGACCCGGACATCCCCGACCTGATCGGCAAGACCCTGGCGGAGACCGGTCTCGACCCGGCGTCAGTGGTGTTCGAGATCACCGAGACGACGGCCATCTCCAACATGGAGCACTCCCAGGCCTTCGCCGCCCGCATAACCGCCATGGGCTGCGAGTTCGCCCTCGACGACTTCGGAGCCGGCTACGGCTCCTTCTACTGGCTGAAGCACCTGCCGGCGTCGTATGTGAAGATCGACGGTGAGTTCATCCGCCAGATCACCACCAGCGGGGTGGACCGGGTCATCGTGCAGGCGGTCGTGGACGCGGCCCGCAAGCTCGGGAAGCAGACCATCGCCGAGTACGTGACCGACGCCGCCACCTTGGACCTGCTGCGCGAACTGCGGGTCGATCACGCCCAGGGATACCACATAGGCGTCCCGGCCGAGCTCTCCAGCCAGGACTTCCTCCCCCTGGCCGACGACCGCCAGCGGGTCTGATCCGGGAGGCCGTGGCCGCCCCGGTCAGGCCAGGGCAGCCACGGCGTCGTCCGCCGGCTCGGGGCGGAGGCGGCTCACGCCGGCCGCGGCCAGCTCGGCCGCGGGAGCGTGGCGCAGGAGGGGCCGGGCCACCGAGGCGACCACCGCCGCGGCGTGGCGCGAGGTCTTCGAGAAGCGGTCCAGCTGGCGGTGGTCACCGACCACCACCAGCGGGAGGGGCCCGGCCAGCCGGACCCGCTCGTCGACCAGGCCGTCGGCGTCGGCCGCCCGGGCGGCCACGTCCCGGAAGGCCGCCACCGTCCCCTCCAGGACCCGGGGGCGACCGCCGAGCACCACGACCCGGTAGCGGGGAAAGCGGCGCAGGCTGTCCTCCAGATCCCCGGTGGCGAACTCCCCGTCCACCACGTGACGGTCCGCGGGCCCGAACGGCAGGGCCACGATGGCCATGCGCCGGGCGTTGACCAGGACCGCCAAGCCCCGGTCGGTCGGGAGGCTCTCGGCAGCCGACACCGCCCGGGCCAGGCGGTGCTCGATCACGCTCAGCGCGCTGGTGCGCTCCGGGTCGCGGGCCAGGCTGCGGCGGGCCCGGTCGGCCAGCTGCCTGAGCCGGGCCACGTCGAGCACGGTCATGGTCTCGGCCGGGGCGGTGGCCAGCAGCAGCGAGACCGACGGCCGCGATCCCGACGCCCGCAGGTCCCGCAGGCGGTCCCAGTCGAGCGGTCGCGACGCCGCCGCCACCTCGGCGCGCAGGTCGGCGTCCTCCTCCAGGCGGGAGCGGTGCTCCTCGCGTACGTGCCATTCGACCTCGGTGCGGTACTCGAAGATCAGCGGGCAGAGCGGGCAGTGGTATACGGACACGGTTCCTCCTCCTCGGACTTGTCTGCCCTCCAGTCCACTTCCGGCAGGTGAGCACCGGGTCGAGCCGGTGTGGAGGCGGCGTGGAGAAACGCCCGGGGCCCCCATCCCGGCGCTGCGGCGGGAGATACTGGTCGGGGAGGAAAGCCGGTGGCCCAGCACGTCATGGTGGTGGAGGACGAGTACAAGCTGCGCGAGCTCGTGCGGTCGTACCTGGAGCGCGAGGGGATCGAGGTGTTCTCGACCGCCTCGGGGGCCGAGGCCATCAGCTACGCCGCCCGCACCCCGCTGGACCTGGTGGTGCTGGACCTGGGCCTGCCCGACGTGCCCGGCGAGGAGGTGGCCCGGGAGATCCGCTCCGGGTCCGACGTGCCGGTCCTGATGCTCACGGCCAGGAGCGCCGAGGAGGACCGCATCCGGGGCCTGGAGCTGGGCGCCGACGACTACGTCACCAAGCCGTTCAGCCCCCGCGAGCTGGTCCTTCGGGTCAACGCCATCCTGCGGCGGGGCCGGGCCACTGACACCGGGGGTGGCCCGGTGTCCTTCGGTGGCGGCCGTCTGGTGATCGACGAGGACCGCCGGACGGTGCGCGTCGGCGGGCGGGTCGTGGATCTGACCCCCACCGAGTGGGGGGTCCTGGTGGCCCTGGCCCGGGTGCCGGGCCGGGTGTACTCCCGCTACGAGCTGATCAACCGGGTGCGCGGCTACGAGTTCGAGGGCTACGAGCGCACGGTGGACTCCCACGTCAAGAACCTGAGGCGCAAGATCGAGGCCGATCCCTCCGAGCCCGAGTTGGTCGAGACGGTGCTCGGCGCCGGCTACCGCCTGGGTGTCAACCGGGACGCCTGACCATGGCCCGCCGCCCGCTCGGGCCGCTGGGGGTGCGCTTCGCCCTGGCCTTCGTCGGGGTCTCGCTGTTCGCGGTGGCGGTGTTCTCGGCGGCGGTCATGATCGCCGATCAGGGCAACGTCACCCACC
>JAKAXN010000411.1 GCA_021816565.1 Actinomycetes bacterium | reverse complement strand
CGCCGGCCAGCGACAGCACCGCCCTGCAGACGGCGGCGCGCCTCACCGCAGCCGCCGGCACCCTGTCGCAGGCAGTCACTCCGGTTGCCGCTCGCCTCGCGGCGGTGCCCGCGGCCGACCACCCGGGAGACCTACGTTGAGGCCATGGATGCCTTCCGCCTGCCTCCCATAGGTGTTTGGACCGGGACTCTCGACTTCGTGCCGCTCTCCCGGTCGCAGGAACTGGCCGTTGAGCTCGAGGAACTCGGCTACGGGGTCGTGTGGCTGCCGGAGGTGGCCGGCCGGGACGTCATGCTGCACATGGGGATGCTGCTGGCCGCCACCCGGCGCATGACCCTCGCCACCGGCATAGCCAGCATCTGGGCCCGTGACGCCGTGACCATGACGGGCGGGGTGAAGGCCCTGACCGAGGCGTTCCCCGAGCGGGTCGTCCTCGGCCTCGGGGTCAGCCACCACACCCTGGTCGAGGGCCTGCGGGGGCACACCTACCAGAAGCCCCTGGCCGCCATGCGCGACTACCTGGACGCCATGGACGCCTCCCCCTATACCGCAGCGCGACCGACCACCCCCGTGAGGAGGGTGCTGGCCGCCCTCGGGCCCAGGATGCTCGAGCTGGCCGCGGCGCGTACCGACGGGGCCCACAACTACCTGGTCCCGCCCGAGCACACCGCCCGGGCCCGCCAGACCCTGGGGGCCGGCCCCCTGCTCTGCCCCGAGCAGGCGGTGCTGCTGGAGACGGACCCCCAGCGGGCCCGGGACATCGGTCGCAAGCACACCGCCGTCTACGTCCGGCTGCCCAACTACCAGAACAACCTGCGCCGGCTGGGCTTCGGCGACGACGACTTCGCCGATGGTGGCAGTGACCGGTTGGTGGACTCCATCGTGGCATGGGGGGACATGGACGCCGTGGTCTCGAGGGTGCAGGCCCACTTCGACGCCGGTGCCGACCATGTGAGCATCCAGGCCCTCGCCGACGGTCCCCGTGACGTGCCGGTCCAGGCCTGGAGGGATCTGGCTCCCGCCTTGACGGAGATCCGGACCGCCGCCCGCTGACCGGGCGGCCCGATCACAGTGGTCCAGCCTGGTCTACGTTGGGCGGGTGCACGGATCGGTGACAGTTGACATGGCCGCTGACGTCGAGACGGTCTGGTCCCTGGTGAGCGACATCACCAGGATCGGCTCGTACAGCCCCGAGACCTTCGAGGCGGAGTGGCTGGACGGGGCCGCCGGGCCGGCCGTGGGGGCCCGGTTCCGGGGGCACGTCAAACGCAACGGCCGGGGCCCGGTCTACTGGACCCTGTGCGTGGTGACCGCCTGCGACCCCGGCCGGGAGTTCGCCTTCGACGTGATGGTCAACGGCAGGGCCGTCAACACCTGGCGCTACCAGATGACCGGGAAGGACGGTGGCACGTCGGTCACCGAATCGTTCCAGCTGCCACCGACCCTCCCGACGAAGGTCTACTGGGCGCTGTTCGGGCGGGCCCGGGGAAGGACCAACGAGCGGGGTATGCGCCAGACCCTGGAGGCCATGAAGGCGGTCGCCGAGTCGTCGCCGTCCCCGGCCGGAGGCTGACCGCCGGGGTCCGGCCGCTCAGAAGACGGTGTAGCCGCCGTCGACCACCACGGTGTCGCCAGTGTGGAACGAGATGCGCGGATCGCAGAGGAACGCTCCGACCGCCTCGAAATCGTGCAGGGTGGCCCAGCGTCGCACCGGTGTGCGCCGGGTGGTCACCTCCACGAAGTTGGGCACCTGCCGGGCGGACTCGGTCAGTTCGGTCTCGGTCCAGCCGGGCGTGAGGGTGTTGCACCGGACACCGTGGCGGGCCAACTCCACGGCCAGGCCCCGCATCACGGCGGCCATGGCGGTCTTGCTGGCGGCGTAGTGCTCGGCCCCGGGCGCGCCGTGGATGGCGGAGGTGGAAGAAACGCCGACCAGGGCCCCTCCGCCGCCCTGCCGGACCAGCTGCGAGGCCGCGGCCCGCAGGCACAGGAAGGCCCCGTCCAGGTTGACGGCCATGACCGCCCTCCACTCCTCCAGGGACATGTCCACGAACGGCCGGTGCGATGACGTGCCGGCGTTGGCCACCAGGGCGTCCAGGTGACCGAAGTGCTCCAGGGTCTGGCGCATGCACCGCTCCACCGACTCCTCGTCGGCGACGTCGCAGCGCAGGCCGATGGCCTCGGCTCCGAGGTCCCGCAACTCGGCCGTGGCGGCGTCGTTGCGGTCGGGGCGGCGGGCCCACACGGCCACCGACCCGCCGGCCCGGGCCACCCCCCGGGCCACGCCCAGCCCGATCCCGGAGTTGCCGCCGGTCACGACCACCACCCGGCCGGTGAGGTCGATCACCGGGGACCCGGCTCGCGGGGAACCCGCCGGATCTTCGCCTACCCCCACTGTCGCAGCATCCCGGATCTCCTCGGCCGAAGCCCGATGACGCTATCCCGCCGGAGGCGGCGGCTCAACCGGTGCTCCGCCGCCGGCGGCTGCGCCGGCCCCTCCGGCGGTTACCCTGCCGGCCATGGCGATGATCTCCTACTCGAGGCGGCTCACCGACCTGGCCGGGCTCGACCCCGACCGGCCGGCCATCACCTGCGGGGACGACAGCCTCACACGCGCCGAGCTCGAATCGGAGGCCAACCGGCTGGCCCGCGACCTGGCCGCGGGCGGGGCCGGAGCGGGCGACATGGTGACCATCGCCCTTCCCAACTCGACCGGGTGGTTCGTCGCGGTGGCCGCCTGCTGGAAGATCGGGGCCATCCCCCAGCCGGTGTCGTCCCGCCTCCCGGAGCGGGAGTTGCGGGCCATTCTGGAGCTGGCCGACCCGAAGGTGGTGATCGGTGTCGACCCCGGGATGGCCCCCGGCCGCCGGGTGCTGCCGGCCGGGTACCGGCCGGGGATGGAGTTCTCCGCCGATCCGCTCCCCGACGTCACCTCCCCGGCGTGGAAGGCTCCGACCTCGGGTGGTTCGACCGGTCGGCCCAAGCTGATCGTCTCGGGTGACCCGGCCAGCTACGACGAGGACGCCCCCCCGGTCTTCGCCGGCCCCGACGGGTGCATGGTCATGCCCGGCCCGCTGTACCACAACGGGCCCATCGTCTGGTCCTGCTCGGCGTGGCTGGCCGGCAGCCACGTGGTGGCCCTGCCCCGCTTCGACGCAGAGGCGACCCTGGCCGCGGTGGACCGGTACCGGGCCGACGTGATCTACCTGGTGCCGACCATGATGAAGCGGATCTGGCGCCTGCCTGAGGACGTCCGGGCCTCCTACGACATGTCGTCGCTGCGGGCGGTGTGGCACCTGGCCGAGCCGTGCCCGGAGTGGTTGAAGCAGAACTGGATCGACTGGCTGGGCCCGGAACGGATCCTCGAGCTGTATGCCGGCACCGAGGCGCAGACCGCCACCATCATCACCGGGACCGAGTGGCTGGACCATCGCGGCTCGGTCGGTCGGCCGGCGCCGGGCACCGTGATGATCGCCGACCCGGATGGCTGCGAGCTGCCTCCGGGGGAAAAAGGGGAGGTCTGGATGCGCAGCCTCCGGGATCGCCCCACCTACCGCTATGTGGGCGCCACCGCCCGTACCCGCGAGGGCGGCTGGGAGTCTCTCGGCGACATGGGCTGGCTCGACCGGGACGGCTACCTCTACCTGGGGGACCGCATGCAGGACATGATCCTCACCGGCGGGGCCAACGTCTACCCGGCCGAGGTGGAAGCGGTCCTGCAGGAGCACCCGGCGGTCCGGTCGTGCGCGGTGATCGGCCTGCCCCATGACGACCTGGGCCGGTCGGTCCACGTCATCGTCGAGGCCGACCCCGCTGTGGTCACCGCCGCCGACCTGCTGGCCTTCATGGGGGAGCGGCTGGCCCGTTACAAGGTTCCCCGTTCGGTCGAGTTCACCGGCAGTCCGCTGCGCGACGATGCCGGCAAGGTCCGCCGGGCGGCGCTGCTGGCGGAGCGCACCCACTCCTGACTGCGCCCGGGCTGCGTCCCGGTGTCGGGGATCCGGCGTTTCGCGCCGCCGCCGGGCGGGAACGTTAGCGGCAGGTGAACAGATGGTAGAGGTGGAGCACGGAGGTTCGCGGCGGTGATGTCGTTGCTGAGGCAGTGGCCGATGTTGGAGGCCGTCCTGGCTCCGGCGCTGGTCCTCCTCGGGCCGGTCGAACGGCTGGTCGTGTGGAACTACGGCTGCCTCGATGACGCCCTGGCCGTGGCCCTCCTGTGGCTCCACTGCCGACTGGACCACCGGCTCGGCGATGCGGCCATCTTCCACTCGGGCCCGGACCCGGGGTGCGAGCCGGTCCAGTGGCGCCCGGCCGAGATCCGGGGCGTAC
>JAKAXN010000410.1 GCA_021816565.1 Actinomycetes bacterium | reverse complement strand
ACCTGACCTCGGCCCTGGTGCACAACGACCTGGGGGAGGACATCCTGGCCCCCACCGAGCTGGCCCCTTTCTTCATCCTCCTGGCCGTAGCGGGCAACGACACCACCCGGACGGCCATCAGCCACGGGATGAACCTCCTGTCGGGCAACCCCGACCAGCGGGCCATGTGGCAGAAGGACCTCGACGGCATGACCCAGAAGGCGGTGGAGGAGATCGTGCGGGTGGCCTCGCCGGTCACGTTCATGCGCCGGACCCTCACCCGCGACGTGGAGATCTCCGGCGAGAAGCTGTCCGAGGGGGAGCGGGTGGTGCTCTTCTACGGCGCCGCCAACCGCGACCCCCGGGTCTTCCCCGACCCCGAGGTGTTCGACGTGACCCGCGACCCGAACCCCCACGTCGGTTTCGGCGGACCCGGCCCCCACTTCTGTCTGGGCGCCCACCTGGCCCGGCGGGAGGTGGCGGTGGCTTTCCGCCAGCTGCTCACCCGGCTCCCCGACATCGAGGTGGCCGGCCCCGCAGTGCCGCTGCAGTCCCTGGGTATCCCGCTGGTCGGCGGCATCAAGCACCTGCCGGTGCGCTTCACCCCCACCGCCCCCCGGGGCTGAAGCCGGAGCCGGCCGGGCTGTCCCGGCGGGGTCGGGCTGTCCCGGCGGGGGTCGGGCTGTCCCGGCGGGGGTCGGGCTGGGCGGCCGACGCCGTTGGCGGCCACGGCAGCCCGATCCCCGTCCGGCCCGGCTGAATGGTCGGCCCGGGCCCGGTCCGATACAAATCGGACGCAACCGCAGCCTGCTGTAGTGATCGCGATCACGGCCATACTGGGGCGGGTGGACAAAGCCACTATCGAGAATCCCCCGAAGCCGCACCCCGCTCCCGGCCAGCATGCGGCCCTCACCCGGGGGCTGGTGCTGCTGCTGGCCGTGAGCACCGGGCTTTCGGTGGCCAGCTTGTACTACGTCCAGCCGCTGCTGGACTCCATCAAGCACTCCCTGCACATGTCGACGACCACGGCCGGGCTGGTGGTCACGGTGACCCAGATCGGCTACGTCGCCGGGCTGGTCCTGCTCGTGCCGCTCGGCGACCTGTTCGCCCGGCGGCGGCTGATCCCGTTGATGGCGGTGGGCATCGCCGTCTGCCTGGCCATCGTGTCGCTGTCACCGGATTCGGCGGTCCTGCTGATCGGTTCGGTGGCGGTGGGCGCTCTTTCTGTGGCGGCCCAGGTGATGGTGGCCTTCACCGCCACGCTGGCCTCCGACGCCGAGCGGGGCCGCGTGGTGGGCACGGTGATGAGCGGTCTGCTCCTCGGCATCCTGCTGGCCCGCACCGCAGCCGGGTACCTGGCCGAGCTGGGCAGCTGGCGGACCCCGTTCCAGGTGGCCGCCGTGGTCATGGCCGTGCTGACCGTGGTGCTGTGGCGCCGGCTCCCGGCCGACCCGGACCGGGCCCGGGTCAACTACCCCCGGCTGATCGTGTCGGTCCCGGTGCTGCTGCGGGAGGAGCCGGTGATCCTGCTGCGCTCGCTGTACGGGGCGGCCGCCTTCGGGGCCTTCAACGCCCTGTGGACGCCGCTGGCGTTCCTGCTGTCAGGTCCCCCCTACCACTACTCCACCAGCACCATCGGCCTGTTCGGCCTGTTCGGGGTGGTGGGGGCGTTGACCGCCTCCCTGGCCGGGCGCTGGACCGACCGGGGCGGGGCCCCGGCCATGACGGCGATCACCTCGGTGCTGCTGCTGGCGACCTGGGCCGCGGTGGCGGCCGGGCACAGTTCGCTGGGCGCGCTGATCGCCGGGGTCATCGTGTTGGACTTCGCGGTGCAGGGGCTGCACATAACCAACCAGAGCCTGATCTACCGGCTGCGCCCCGAAGCCCGCAGCCGGATCACCTCCGCCTACATGGCCCTGTACTTCGTGGGCGGGGTGACCGGCTCGATCTCGGCGTCGGCGGCCTACTCGGCCGGGGGCTGGACGGCCAGCTCGGTGGTCGGAGCGGCCTTCGGGCTGCTGGCCGTGTCGCTCTGGGTGGGCGGCCTGGCCCGGGCCCGGCTGGCCGGCCGGCCGGCCGGCATGAAGAGCCCACCGCCGGGCCCGCCCTACCCACCGAGGCGGACACCGGGCTCCTGACGGCGGACCATTACAGTAGGCCCATGGACCGCCCCTATCCCCCGCCCAGCGCGGCGCGCCGGTGCCGGTGCTGACCGGGAACGGCCGGGAGGGGGTCCTGCCCAACCATCATCTGCTCCGGGCCATCGAAGAGGGCGTCATCGACGCCGGGCGGTTCAAGATCCCCCAGGAGAACGTGCAGCCGGCCAGCCTGGACCTGCGCCTGGGCGAGGTGGCCTACCGCATGCGCTGCAGCTTCCTGCCCGGCGCCAACCAGGTCGAGGACCGCCTCCGGGAGCTGACCATCGACCGGCTCGACCTGCGCGGCGACGGCGTGGTCCTCGAGACCAACCGCCCCTACCTCATCCCCCTGAAGGAGCGCCTTCGCCTGCCCGCCGGGATGCGGGCCAAGGCCAACCCCAAGAGCTCCACCGGACGCATCGACGTGTTCACCCGGGTCATCACCGACCGCAGTTACCGCTTCGACGAGATAGCCGACGGCTACGAGGGCAACCTGTACCTCGAGGTGGTCCCGCTGTCGTTCGCGGTGCGGGTGCGCGAGGACCTCACCTTGAACCAGCTGCGGCTGTCGGTGGGACGCAGCGAGCTGACCGACGCCGAGATCGTCGAGTTCCACAGCAGCCAGCCGCTCCTCTACGTGGACGGCCGGCCGGTGAGCCCCGGGGATGTCACGCTCGACAACGGCCTGTTCCTCAGCCTGGACCTGCGCGGCGACGAGAGCGGCCATGTCGGCTACCGGGCCCGGGAGAACGCCCCCCTCCTCGACCTGACCCGCTCCGAGCCGCTCGAACCCGAGCCGTTCTGGGAGCCGGTGCGGCGCGAGGGCACCGACCGGGTGGTGCTGACCGAGAAGAAGTTCTACCTGCTCATGTCCGAGGAGGCGGTGGTCATCCCCCCGGGTCTGGCCTCGGAGATGATCGCCTACGACCCGACCAGCGGTGAGCTGCGCACCCACTACGCCGGCTTCTTCGACCCCGGGTTCGGCTACGACGCCGAGGGCCGCTTCCACGGCTCCAAGGCGGCCCTCGAGGTGCGGGCCCACGATGTGCCGTTCATGATCGAGCACGGCCAGCGGGTGTGCAAGCTCACCTTCGAGAGGATGATCGAGGAGCCGACCATCCTCTACGGCCGGGAACCGGCCTCGAACTACCAGCGCCAGAGCGAGGCCCTCGGGAAGCACTTCCAGCGCCGCCACTGATGACCCGGCGGGGCCTGGCGCTGTTCGCGCTGATGTCGGTGGTGTGGGGCATCCCCTACCTGATGATCAAGGTGGCGGTGCGCCACCTGAGCCCGGCCACCGTGGTGGAGGGCCGCACCCTGATAGGGGCAGCTCTGCTGCTGCCGCTGGCCGTCCACCGGGGGCAGGTCCGGCCTCTGCTCAAGGTCTGGAAGCCGCTGCTGGCCTACTCGGTGTGCGAGCTGGCGGTGCCGTGGCTCCTGCTCTCCAACGCCGAGCGGCGGCTGCCCAGCTCTCTGTCGGGGCTGCTGGTCGCCACGGTGCCGCTGATCGCCGCCGTGATGTCCACCCTGGCCGGCCGGCGGGCGGTCACCGATGCCCGGGGGCTGGCCGGCCTGCTGGTCGGTCTGGCCGGGGTGGCGGTGGTGATGGGCCTCGACGTGCACGGCGCCCAGCTGGCTTCGGTGGCCCAGGTGCTCGTGGTAGCGGTGGGCTACGCGGCCGGCCCGCTGCTGGCAGCCACCTACCTGGCGGACTGCTCCAGCCTGGCTCTGGCCGCGGTGTCTCTGGCCGCGGTGGCGGCCGGGTACCTGCCGGTGGCCGCCCTGCAGGCCCCGGCCCGGGTGCCGCCGGCGCCGGTCATCGGGGCGGTGGTGGTGCTGGGCGTGGTGTGCACGGCCCTGGCGTTCGTGGCGTTCTTCGAGTTGTTGAAAGAGATGCCCCCGACGCAGGCCACGATCATCACCTACTTCAACCCGGTGGTGGCCGTGGTCCTGGGCGTCGCAGTCCTGTCGGAGCCGTTCAGGGCGAGTACCGCCGCCGGGTTCGTGCTGATAATGGCCGGCTCGTGGTTCGCCACCGGCCGGTCCCGCCGCCGGGGTGAGCAGCCGGCCACCTGAGGTGGGCCCCCGGGTCGGGCGCGCCGGAGGGCGCCGCTTGGAATCGGCGCCCTCCGGGTAGATCTGCTCTCTGGCGTGCTGCGTGCTACCAGCGGTACCAGCTCCGCCGGGCACCGGCGGTCTCCCCCCGGGCCACGGCAAAT
>JAKAXN010000409.1 GCA_021816565.1 Actinomycetes bacterium | reverse complement strand
CCTGGTGGACCTGGGGGTGGACGCGGTGGAGATCATGCCCGTAGCCGCCTTCGACGGGGACCGGGGCTGGGGCTACGACGGCGTGGCCCTCTACGCGCCCCACCCCGCCTACGGGGGCCCGGAGGGTCTCAAGAGGCTGGTGGACTCGTGCCACCAGGCCGGGATAGCGGTCATCCTCGACGTCGTCTACAACCACCTGGGGCCCTCCGGCAACTACCTGGCGGAGTTCGGCCCGTACTTCTCCGCCGGGCACCGCACCAACTGGGGGGAGGGTGTCAACCTGGACGGCCCGGGCAGCGACGAGGTCCGCCGGTTCTTCATCGACAACGCCCTCATGTGGCTCTGCGAGTACCACCTCGACGGGCTCCGCCTGGACGCGGTGCACGCGCTGGCCGACGACTCGGCGAGGCACTTCCTCGAGCAGCTGGCCGACGAGGTGCGCGCCATGGGTGCCCACCTGCGGCGGCCCCTGTCTCTGATCGCCGAGTCGGATCTCAACGACCCCCGCTTCGTGCGGACACCCCGGGAGGGGGGCTTCGGGCTGGACTCGGCGTGGGCCGACGAGTGGCACCATGCCTGGCATGCCGCCCTCACCGGCGAGACCGCCGGCTACTACGAGGACTTCGGCACCCTCGCCCACCTGGCCAAGGCCCTGCGCCAGGCCTGGGTCTACGACGGGGTCTGGTCCGAACACCGCCAACGGACCCACGGGCGCCCACCGGAGGGGCTGAGCGGCGATCGGTTCGTGGTGTGCACCCAGAACCACGACCAGATCGGCAACCGGGCGGCGGGAGAGCGCAGCAGCGCCCTGATGTCCGCCGGGCGCCTCAAGGTCTCGGCCGGCCTCCTGCTGACCTCGCCCTTCGTGGCCATGCTGTTCCAGGGGGAGGAGTGGGCGGCCTCCACCCCGTGGCAGTACTTCACCGACTTCTCCGACTCCGACCTGGGCCGGGCCGTCACCGAGGGGCGCCGCTCGGAGTTCTCCTCCTTCGGCTGGGACCCGGCCGCCGTGCCCGACCCTCAGGACCCGGCCACATTCGAGCGGTCCAAGCTGCGCTGGTCCGAGACCGGCGAGGCGGCCCACGCCGCCATCCTCGAGTGGTACCGGGCGCTCATCCGGCTCCGGCGGCGCTTCCCGGAGCTCAGCGACGGGGACCTGGGCCGGGTGGCCGTGGCCGTGGACCGCACGTGGGGGTCGGTGGCGGTCGAGCGCGGCCCGATCCTGGTGGTGGCCCTGCTCGGTGAGCACCCGGCATCGGCCCCGGTGGACGGCTGTGTCCTCCTGGCCGGCTCGGAACCCACCGTGGCGGTGGACGCCGGCCGGCTGCGGATGGAGCCCGACAGCCTGGCCGTGCTCCGCCGCCCGGCGGACGACGCCGGCGGGGAACGCCGCGGCCGCCGCACCGCGACGCTCCCGCCGACGGTCATGGCGCCCCTCGAGTGGGCGCCGATCTGACGGTCAGGAGACCCGGGAACCGCTCCGGGCGAACACCTCGACCATGTTCTGGCAGAAGGCCGGCAGGTCGTCGGGCTTACGGCTCGACACGATGGCGCCGGGGCCCGAGGTGCACACGTGCACCTGCTCGTCGACCCACGTGCCGCCGGCATTGCGGATATCGGTCTGGAGGCTGGGCCACGACGTCAGAGTCCGGCCCCTCACCACGTCGGCCTCCACCATCACCCAGGACCCGTGGCAGATCACCGCCATGGGCTTGCCGGCCTCGGCGAAGGCCTTGACGAGCGACCCCGCGGCCGGGTCGGTGCGGACCTGGTCCCCGTTGGCCACGCCACCGGGGAGCACCAGGGCGTCGTAATCGTCCGCCGACGCCTCCCTGGTCGGGCGGTCCACCGGGAAGGTGTCCGCCTTGTCCAGATGGTTGAACGCCTGGGCCTGGCCGGGCTCGCGGGCCAGGAGCTGCGGGCGGCCGCCCGCCTCGCTGACCGCCTGCCAGGGCGTGGCCAACTCGGCCTGCTCGATCCCCTCGTTGGACACCACGAACGCAACCCGTACGCCACTCAACTCGTCAGCCATATCACTCTCTTCCTCTTTGCCGCCCTCCGTGTCGTGGCTACCCGCTCCGGCTCAGGAGGAAACGGGGCTCCCGGCCGGGTCGGGCCGAGGTGCCCCTTCGGCTATCGACGCGTCAGCGCGCCCGATGCGCGTTCACCGGGAAAGAGCGATTAGCCGGGCTTGTCCGGGCCCGGGGGTGGCGCCCGGAGCTAAGCGGCGTCGCCGGCGATGCGGGTGGTCACCCGGCCCAGGTCGCCGAACTCGGCCACCAGGTCCTGGCCCGGCCCGATGGCCACCATCGGCCCGAGGGCCCCGGTCATGATCACGTCACCGGCGCGCAGCGGCACCCCCCGCCGGCACATGGTGTCGGCCAGCCAGCGGGCCGCGTGCAGGGGATTGCCGAGGCAGGCCCAGCCGGCGCCCGTGGACACCTCGCGGCCCTCCAGGGTCATGCGCATGGGAACGGTGCGGGCGTCGAAGGCGGACAGGGCGACGGGCCGGCTGCCCACCACGTACAGGCCGCAGCTGGCGTTGTCGGCGACGGTGTCGACGATGCTGATGTCCCAGTTGGTGATCCGGCTGTCGACGATCTCCAGCGCCGGCAAGGCGAAAGCGACCGCCCTCAGCACCTCGGCGAACCCGTGCGGGGCGGCGTCGAGGTCGCGCTCGAGGACCAGGGCCACCTCGGCCTCGGCCCGGGGCTGGATGAGCCGGCCGGCGTCAATCTCGATGCCGTCGCCGTACTCGGTGTCGGCGAAGAGGGTCCCGAAATCCGGCTGGTCCACGCCCACCTGCTGCTGGATGGCCCGGGAGGTGACGCCGATCTTCCGCCCCGACACCCGCCGGCCGGCGGCGATCCAGCGGTCGGTGTTGACCTGCTGCACGGCGTAACCGGCATCGATGTCCCGGCTGGTGCCGAGCAGGTCGCGCACCGGCGGTATGGGCTCGCCACTCTCCTCGGCCTTCCACAGGGCCGCCGCGGCCTGCTCGATGAGGTCCCGCTCGACGGTCACATCGCCTCCCTTTCAGCACCCACCCCCCCACCTTAGAGGGGCGCCGCTATGGGTCTCCCCGGCAGAACGGGCCGAGGGATGCCATAATCCTCGCGGTCCACAGAGGGTAGGGGTCACGCAGAATGGCATCTGACATTCGGCCTTCGAGCTGGAATCCCAGCCCGGCGTCCGGGGTCCACCGCAGCCTGACGCAGTGGGCCCGGGTGGTGGCCGGCCTGGCCAACTCCGCAGTGACCGTCGACGAGGCTCTGGAGTGGACCCTCAGCCTGGTCTGCGAGCACACCGGGTGGCCCGTGGGCCACGTGTTCCTGCGCGACGCCGAATCCGGGGCCATGATCTCGTCGGGGATCTGGGCCGACTCCGATCCTCGGCGGCACCGGCCGCTGGTGGAGGCGTCCGAGGGGCTGGTCATCAAGCCCGGGCAGACCCTCCCGGGCCTGATCGTGGACCTGGGCGACGCGGTGTGGCTCGACTGCATCGCTGAGCACAGCGACCTGCTGCGGGGGCGGGCGGCCACCGAGAGCGGCCTGGTGGCTGCCACCGGCTACCCCATCATCGGGTCCCGCCACATCGAGGGGGTCATGGAGTTCTTCCTCCACGAGCCGGCCCCCCCGGAGCCGGAACTGGCCGACCTCATGTTCCTGATCGGGGCCCACCTGGGCGGCGTCATCGAGCGGAACCGGAGCGAGTCGGCGCTGGCCCACTCCGAGAGCCGCTTCCGCAACCTCATCGAGCAGGCGCCCGACGCGGTGTTCGCGGTGGACCCGCTCGGCCGGATCCAGGTGGCCAACGCCGAGGCCGAGCGGCTGACCGGCTACAGCCGCAGCGAGCTGCTGGGCTCCAACGTGGACGAGCTGGTGCCCGCCGGGGTCAAGGTGCGCCACGAGTCCTACCGCGACGCCTACGGCGCCGATCCCCGCCGGCGGCCCATGGGGGCGGGGCGGGATCTGACCCTGCGCCGCCGCGACGGCACCACCGTGGCGGTGGACATCAGCCTGTCGCCCATCGACGGTCCCGGCTCCGGCCTGGTGGTGGCGGTGGTGCGGGACCTCACCGACCGGCGCCTGGCCGACGAGGCCGTCCGCCAGAGCGAGGCCCGCCTGGCCGAGGCCCAGCACATCGCCCACATCGGCTCCTGGAGCTGGGAGCCCGGTACCGACGAGCTGCTGTGGTCCGCCGAGATGCGCCGAATCTACGGCCTGGCGGGAGGCGACGGTCCGGTCAACGACGGGGACATGATGCTGCTGATCCACCCCGATGACCGGGCCAGGGTCAGTGATCAGATACGCCGGGCCCTCGAGATGCTCGAGCCGT
>JAKAXN010000028.1 GCA_021816565.1 Actinomycetes bacterium | reverse complement strand
TACGCGAGGAATCCCGTGGCCATCCCCGAGGAGAAACCATGGCCATCCCTGCGGAGAACCCATGGCCGCCAACGAGGAGATCCAGATGACCGTTGACACTTGCTCGCCGGGCCACAGAGTCGGCGACGAGCGCATAACACCCCGTCCTCGCACCTCCACCGGGCCAAGGCCGACGCGCCCGAGTCGGCGATATGTGTTCTCAGCAACTCTCGATGAGAAACATGGAGAACCGCACATAATGTTCTGAGCCGCCATTCGCAGACAACGCGGGATATTATGCGCGACAGACCATGGTTAGTCATGGCTAGACTTGAGAGTACATAACGTCGAATCCGTCGTCGGGGGCGTTGTGCCGTCGTAATCGAGTGTGCTGTCGTTCTGCGTGGCGCCTACGACCCCGTGGCGGGGCACGCCATCGCGAGACTCCGCCGGACCGAGGGTCATCTGGACCCGACCTACTGTGAGGACCGTGGTGGAGCCGCTTGGGAGTATCCGATCGATTCTTGTGGCCGAGATCGTGCGACTTCGTCAACTTGTGGAGGGGCTGTCCGACCAGCAACTTGTTCTTTCCACGCGCTGTGACGGTTGGCGCGTAGCCGATCTCGTGGTGCATCTTCGGATGTCCTGCGAAGCGGTACTCATGAGTCTCAGCGACCCGACGACCGTCGAACCGGACAGAGACTTCGTCAGCTACTGGCGAGATTGGCCTGCTCGGGATGGGCCGGGGTTCGGTGACGTGAGGTTCACGTGGGCCTCGAGCGCGGCGTACAGCGATAGCAGCGGCCTGAAGAGGCATTTCGATGACACAGCGCAGGCAGCAATCGGGGCGGTACGTGCCGCGCCTGACGGCGCCGTCAGTTTTCAGGGCCATGCCCTGCGTGTCACTGACCTTCTCGGGATGTGGACCACTGAGTTCGCCGTGCACCACCTCGATCTACTCGCAGAGGTCGACGACCGTCCGGGCCCTTCCGATGAAGCCCTTGAGGTGGCCGCCGCCACCTTGGACGGCCTCCTTGACGCACCGCGACCAGCGTGGTGGGACCTGAGCACATACGTACTCAAGGCCACCGGTCGAGCCGCCTTGCTCCCGGAGGAGAGGTCACGTCTCGGGTCACCAGCCGCGAGCTACCCAGCTTTCGGCTGACCGCTCCAGATCGATCCGACTCGGGCGCGTCGCGCATGTCGGGCGGGGCGCCGCCCCGTGGCGCTGATCTGTGTGGTCTCACGATCCAGATGACCGCCGCAGTTCGAGGACCGGTCTGCTACGGTCGATTTGTGCTTCTCTTCCTCGATTGAGCTGATCGGACGTCCGTCCTGTGAGTGGGGCGTGTGTCGATCCGGTCACCGCCCGAGCGAGGGGCCGTTGGCCCGCCGGGCTCAGTCGAGGAGTTCTACATGTCGTTGCTTCCCGGCGCGGCGGCCTACGGTCGCCTGTTGCGCCTTCCCAGTGCGCGGCGCGCTGTCGTCGCGTCGTCAGTCTGCCGTCTCTCGTTCGGGACGCTGATGCTGTCGCTCCTGTTGGTCACCGATCGCGCCACAGCGTCGTTCGCTGTCGCTGGTGCAGCGAACGCCGTGTTCTCCCTTTGCACACTGTCGGGACCGGCCAAGGCACGCTTCATTGGCGATCGCCATCGGCGTGCGCGTGTCGGCTTCTTGAGCGCCGCCTACGTCGGATCGCTTGTCGGTCTGGCGTTGCTGGCCAGCGACGGTACCCACGCAGGGCTACCTTTTGTCGTCCTGTCGGCCACGGCCGGGGTTTCCGTCCCGCCCGTGGGAGCGATGATGCGCGCCCGGTGGGCGTCGATAACCGTGGCAGCAGACCGCCAACGCGCCTTATCGCTGGACGTCGCCTTGGAGGACGGCTTGTTCCTCGCCGGTCCGCTCCTCACCGGAGCCCTGGTGGCGCTGAGCGGCCCCATGATCGCCATGTTGGTGACCGCCACCTTGTTCGCCGCCGGCATCAGCTTGCTGCTCGTCGCCCCGCAAACAGGCACCGTCGGGCCAGCCGCTCGACACCCCGACCGCGCCGATCAGCGGTCAGCCGGCGAGTCGCAACCATCGCCCTCCCGCCACATCGGTGCCGTCCTCGCCGTGTTGCTCGGTGTCTCCGCCGGAGCCGGGGTCATCGACGTCGCGGTGACCGCCCGCGCCGTGCACGACGCCACATCCTCCTCTGCCGGCTACGTCCTGGCCGCCGCCGCACTGGGCAGCGTGGTGGGGGGACTCATCTGGGGCCACCTCCCTCATAGACGAGACACGGCCTGGCAACTCGCCGGCCTCGGCGCCGTGGTAGCGGCCACCCTCGCAGCCAGTGCGGTTGCCCCTTCCCTTCCTCTGCTCGCCGCTGTCCTAATCGTCAACGGCGCCGCACTATCACCGCTCCTGGTCGTCGTCTACGTCGCCGTCGACGCCCTCGTCGACGGCGCCAACCGCACCGTCCTCTCAACGTGGGCCAACACAACTTTCAACGCCGGTGGCGCTGCTGGAGCTACCGCCGGGGGCGCACTGGTGGCCTGGTCCAAGCCATCGTTCGCGTTCCTTGCCGGTGCCGGCACCGCAGCTACCGCCGCAGCCCTCGCCATCCTGGTCCGCCACCACCTCCCGCCCGGGAAGTCGCTGACCGGCTGACCCAGGTGAAGCTGCCGGCCGCGTGTCGCCATCGATGAAGCGAACCCCTCAACATCCCGAACACTCCATCTGCACGGGCGACAGCGGCCTGATGCACCGTCGTCCGGCGCGCCCTATCGACGGCTCGGCACTCGAGCTCCGGCTGACCGGAGGACGCAGAATGCGGCGCCAGAACTTCCACGGCGAATGTTCCACTCTCCAGACGGGACGGAGTCCTTCGTCGTGGGCTTGTCATCCTCGGCTCCTTCTGGCAGACCACGTTCCGGGCGTCGTGACCCGGCCCCGTGTCCGGAACTGGGTCTGAGGCCCCGTAGTGCAGTCCCGTCGGAACTTCCCGCGTTTCAAGGCTTGGTCTCTCGACAGCCGTCCCGCCGGGCCGAAGGCAGGAGGCGGGGACGGCCGGCGCCGGCGAAGCCGGCGCCCTTGAAGACGTAAAGAAGGTTTCAACGCGGTCGGCAATTTCGAGTCGCCGTGAGGACTTGGATTCGGTGACCAAGGTCGCACGGTCGAGGAGGGTCAAGGGACGGCCGAAGGCTGAGCGAGGACACGGAGCGAAGCGGAGTCCCGGAGCGACCCTTGAGGCTCCGGTCATATTCAGCCGTCCATAATCGTGATTGCCGGCCGGTACCCCGGCCGGCATGGTAGCCCTGTTCCCTGGAGGACACACAAGTCAGGCGTGATCCGCGAGGTGGGAGAGGAGATGGGGGAGGAAGGCGTCGGCGGCCGCGATCGTGGCGGTCGATGCGAGATCGTAAGTCTGCCCCCATCGGTCGACGACGGTGTGGCGGGTCTCGCGGGCAAGAACGACCCCGGCCGCCATGTCCCAGGTGTTGTTCGAGAGGGTGATGGAAGCGTTCAAGTGGCCTTCGGCTAGCCAGGCGAGGTCGATGGCGGCGGAGCCGAGCATCCGGACTCGGAGGACCGAGGCCGCAAGGCGACCGGTGACGTCTAGGCGGTCCCGGTTCTTGGCTTCTGCGTTAGTTCCGACGGCGTAGTCGCCGATGGCGACAATCGCTGACCCCAGGTCGGGAGGCGGCCCGGGACATGGCAGCCGGTTCCCGTTCCGGTGTGCTCCCAGCCCATCGGCTGCGTGGTACCGATGTCCCAAGGCTGGCAGGTCTACGACCCCTAGGACAGGCTGATCGCCGGCGACCAAGGCGAGGGATACGGCATAGAGGGGGAGGCCCTGGACGAAGTTGACGGTGCCGTCGATTGGATCGAGGGCCCAGACCAGGTCCTCTCGGTCCCCGCGCCGGCCTTCCTCTTCGCCGAGAAACCCAATGTCTGGCGTCACCTCCGCAAGGTGATCCCGCACGCGCTGCTCGATCTCGTAGTCGAGATCTGTGGCGTAGTCGCGTTCCCCCTTCGCTGTGATCTTGCGCGGCCCTTCGGCCGAGCGGAGGACCTGAGCTGCCAGATCTACCGCCCGGTTGGCGATCGGGACGAGTTCGGCCAGTTCAGTGCTCAGCATGTGGTGGACTCGGCTCTGATCTCGTCGAACACGCATTTGAAGGTGTCGAACAGGCCAGGCTCAGCGGTGGGATGGATCACGAGTGTCGGAGCCTCGACTCCTCGCGAGTGGGGCAGGTACGGCTGCACGACCGCAGTTTGGTCGTCGGCACGGTCGACGAGGATGATGTTGAACCGGATCGTCTGCTCGTACGTGCCCAACGTCAGCCGAGGTCGGGCATGGGCGGGCAGTCGCGACCGGAGCCGTTGGAGCAGCGAGATGTTGAGCGCCGTCAGGCCCCGTAGGTGTCCAGCCTCGTAACCTTCCTCCAGCTCTCGGGCAGCCGTGGCAGGCCCATCGGGGTCGAGGAACAGGACCGTCACCTGCGTTCCCAAAGCGAGCAGCTCCTCGAGCCGGCGGTCGGCGTAGTGCTGGCAGAGCAGGTTGTTGGACAGGCCGGCCAGAGAGATCGAAACCGCTCCTGTGAAAAGGCGCTCCGGGGGAAAGGCGGCCACGAAGGCGCTCCTTGACGGGTAAGCGCACTGGATCCCGGCCAGGTCACGAGGAACGAGCCGGGCGAATGGATCAGCTTCCGGCCAGAGGTCGCTCGGATCCAAGCCCAACGTATCTGCGAGAGCCTTTCGGTTCCGAGCATGCGGTGTCCTCCCAGTGGACATCCAGCGTTCCAGTGTCTTGGCGTCGACGCCTGCGCCCTCCGCGATTTCATCGCGAGACAGACCGCTGGCCGCGATGGCGGCGCGCAGTCGCTCGTTCGGTATCTCGCGGAGCGGCGATGCCACCCATCCATATTCGCACCGAAGGGACGCCTTAGGGACGTTTTGGGGTCGTCGGAGACGTCTTGGCAGCCGTCCCGAGGCGAGGTTACGGCGTCCCACGCCTTCATCGTTCAATCACCTCGGTGGGCTGCGAGCCGAGGTTCGGCCGGCCCACAGAGAAAGGAACCAACAATGCGAGTGATCCCCGTCGACGACAGAAGGATCAAGGTGCTGGTGGTGGGCGAGCCCACAGCTCAGGAGCGGGACGGTCAGCCGATGCTGGACCGCAACACGAAGCAGCCCCTGTGGAGCCTGGATGTAACGATCATCGGTACCAGCCGGGCCGAGACGATCCAGCTGACCCTCCCCGAGGGCGGCTTCCCGAAGAACATCGGCATCGGCGCAGTGATCGTCCCCGAGGAGATGGTGGCGGTCACCTGGGAGAAGAACGGCCGGTCCGGCGTCATGGTCCGAGCGAAGTCCGTGAAGGTTGAAGGTGGCCTGGCCGGCACGAAGGCGGCGGCGTGATGGCGGCCACCTTCGAAGCCCTGAACGCCTACGACCTGGGCACCGACGACCTCAAGGCCGCACTCCTGGCCGGGGCGGAGGGAACCCACGTGTCTGTCAGGGCCGCCACCCAGCTGATCGTCGAGCACGGCACCTGGCTGGAAGAGGATGAGTTCCTCTTCGCCATCCGGGTCGTCCAGGTCGGCGAAACCGTGGTCGCCTACATCGACTGGGGACGGATCGAACTCGACGACTGGCACGACCAAGGCGCCTACCAGATCCTCCTAATGGCTCAGCTCCTGGCCGGCGTACAACACAACTGGACCGTCGAGGACATCTTCCGGGACCTCAACGACCACGAAACCCTCCTCGCCTGCCGGGCCTGGGCCCGAGTCTGCGCGGAGTCCCTGCCGTGACCCCCGGCGCCAGCGCCGGGCCCAACCCGAGCGTCCACGTCCCGGTACCAGCGTGGGTACCGATAGTGACCTGGGCCTGCCTCTTGGGCCTGGTGATCCTGCTCGTGTCCCTCGGGTACCGGCGCTGGCGCCGTAACCACCGACCGAAGATGCCCGACACCGAACGAGCCATGCGCCGCTGGGTGGCCTCGATAGCCGCCCGTTGGCCGTGGGATTCCCAGAACCTCGGGCTGGTGCTTGTCGACGACACCACCCGTCACCGCCGCCAGTTCTGGACCGGTCAAGCCCTTCCGCCGAAGACGTACTACCCCCACATCCAGTTCCAGCCGATGCCCAACGGGCTGCGGGCGTACATGCAGACCCTGCCCGGCGTGGGCCTCGAGCAGGTAACCAAGATGGCCGGGCACCTGGCCAATGCCTGGGGCTGCATCCGCGTCGAAGTCCGCCAAGACCGCCCCGGGCTGCTGTGCCTTCGAGGCCTGCTCCGGGACCCGCTGGCTGCGCCGTGGGCCATCAGGCCAGACGGTCGGCCGGTCGCCGATTGGTTGCTGCACGTCGGCGTCGACGACGAGGGCGAGACGGTGTTGCTCCCCCTGTCCAACCTGTCGGGGATCACCATCGCCGGCGTGCCTGGGACTGGAAAGACCTCTTTGCAGCGCTGGTGGCTCTGCCAGCTCGCTCCCCACCCCGCGGTGCAGATCGCCGTGCTTGACGGCAAGGTCGGCGACCCATTCGACGGCGACTACGGGCAACTCGGCGACCGGTGCTTCGCAATGGCCGGCGACGACCTGGCCGAGGCCAACCGGCTGCTCGCCTCGCTGCACGAAACGATGCGATCCCGGTCAGCCTGGCTCCGTAGCAACCGGGGGACCGCTCAGTTCTGGGACGCAGGCCCGAGCGAGGACTGCCCGCTCGTCGTGGTCGTCATCGACGAGAGTCACACCTACGCCAGCGCCGCGAGCCGCGCCGACCGGGAGGCCTGCGAGTCGAACATCTGGTACCTGACCAAGCTGGCCAAGGAGGGCCGGTCCCGAGGATTCCTCACCATCTTCGTCACCCAGAAGCAGACCGCGGACGCCATCCCTACAGCGATCCGGGACGTGTGCCAGATCGGACTCAGCTTCGGAGTACGCACGATGGACGGCGCCGTCGCAGCCCTCGGGGACGACATCCGCTTATACCCCGAGATGGCCCCAACCGAGCTGATCGGTCGCCACTGGACCGGAGTCGCCGTCCTTCGTCGACCGGATCGGGCCGGATACCACCGTGTCCGTACGCCGTTCGTCAGCGAGCACGATGCAGCTCACCTCGTCAGCCACTTCCAGCACCTTCGCCGGATCCCGGCTGGTGTCCCGTCCACGAACGGCGGTAGCGAATGAGCCGGGCTATCGGTCCCGATCTCTACGCCGACCTCGTGGAGGTGGCGTCCAGGGAAGGCTTCGGCGAGTGGCTGTCGATGGTACGGGCGACGGGCGGTTGCGCCAACCCGATCCACCTCTGGGGAGAGTCCAGGATGCTGGACGTGAGCACCGGAGAGGTTCTTCGCCAGCGGGACGAAGGCCGGCTCCTGGTCGCCTGCGGCAACCGACGGGCCAGCCGGTGCCGCACCTGCTCCGAAACCTACCGGGCGGACACCTACCAGCTGATCAGGGCCGGGCTCGTCGGCGGGAAGAACGTTCCGGACTCCGTACGCAGTCACGCACGGGTCTTCGCCACCTTCACGGCACCCAGCTTCGGGCCCGTTCACCACCTGCTGGAGACAGAGGCCGGACGCTATGGCCGCTGCCACCCTCACGGGACTGTCCAATGCCGCGTCCGGCATACCCCGGACGATCTCCTGCTGGGCCAGCCCCTCGACCCGACCACGTACGACTATCCGAACGCAGTGATCTGGAACGCCCTCGTCACCCGCCTGTGGCCCCGCACAGTCCAGCTCGCCAATCGCCAGTCGGCGCGGTCGCTCGGGATCAGCCAGCGCGACTGGCCTCACGTCGGTCGAGTGTCCGTCGCCAAGGTCGCCGAGTTCCAAGCCCGCGGGCTGGTTCACTTCCACGCCATCTTCCGGCTCGACGGGCCACAGCCGGGTGACGACCCTCCGGCCGGAGCGACGTCGGACATCCTGACCGATGCTGTCGAGGCGGCCGCGAAGTCGGCTCAAGTGGTCCCACCGCTGCCGATCTTCCTGCCAGTGGTCTGGGGCGAGCAGCTCGACCTTCGGACCGTCGACGGCGACGTGATGACCGATACGCAGGTGGCCGGGTACATCGCTAAGTACGCCACCAAAGGCGCAGGGACTGCTGGCACCTTCGACCATCCTCTTGCCTGCCGCGAATGTGCTGGCCTCGGCCGGCTGCTGGGCACAGACGCAACGCGCTGTCGCCCCTGCCACGGGACCGGCCTGACTTACGACCTGGACTCGCTCCAGGTCACCCCTCACGCCCGGGCCATGATCGACATGTGCTGGTTCCTCGGAGGCCAAACGGCACTCGAAGACCTGCGCCTTCGACCCTGGGCTCACATGCTCGGCTTCCGTGGGCACTTCTCGACCAAGTCGAGGCGATACTCGACGACGTTGGGCGCACTCCGAACCGCCCGCCGTCAGTGGCGTACGAAGGAGATGCTACGGGCGCACGGAATCAGGGCCGACGACGCGGAGAACGTCATCATCGAAGGGCACTGGATGTACGCCGGCCGGGGCTACTCGGAAGGCGAAGCCGTATACGCGGCCACCATCGCATCGGACTTGGTAGAGAGCCGAACGATCGCCCGCCAAGTCGAGGAGGACGTAGAACGATGAGCACCGAGGAAGTGCCTCTCCGCGACCGCCTGGCCCTCAGCGTCGAAGAGGCTGGAGCTCTGCTCGGGATCTCGCGGGACTTGGCCTACGACTTGGTGGCGCGGCGCGAGCTGCCGTCTGTGCGGCTCGGCCGCCGGCTCGTCATTCCGCGCCGGGCTTTGGAGGAAGCGATCGGTCGCTTGGTTGCGGAGTCCGAGGCAGGCTGAAGACCGGCCAGAGCCACTCCGAGTGCGTCCGCAGCCTCCCGGTCGGCGGCATCGAGGAAGTGGGCATAGGTCCGCAGGGTGATGCCGGGGTTGGCGTGTCCGAGCCGCCCTGCGATGGTGCGAATACTCACCCCTCCGGCTGCGAGCTGGGTCGCGGTGAAATGGCGAAGCGAATGGAACGTGACGTGCTTCAGATCGAGCCGGTCGCGGAGGGTTCGGAAGGTGCCCGTCACCCGGTCCGGTCGATAGGCGATCGAGGCATCCAACTCCTGCGACCAGACGTACGCCGACGGAGCCAATTTCAGGCCGGCAGCCTCGGCCCGGGCAACTACTCGCTCCCTCTGCGATTGAAGAACGCTCACCGTCGCCGCGTCCAGGGCGATCCTGCGGGCCTGGTGTGTCTTTGTGTCCTTGACGGCCACCTCCCGGCCGGCGTCGGAGATTGATCGCGAGATAGTCATCGTGGCCAGGTCGAGGTCGAGGTCGCTCCATCGGAGCCCGCACAACTCGCCCCGCCGGGCCCCCGATGTGGCGGCGACGAAGATGAGGCTACCCAGCTCCTCGTGAGAGTCGGCGCAGGCCTCGAGCAACTGTTGTAGCTCTTCCCGCGACGGAGGGTGGATCTCGCCACCTCGTGTCGATGGCGGCGAAGCGCGCAGTACCGGGTTGACGTCGAGCCATCCCCACTTGACCGCCTGGTTGAACGCGGCGGACAGGATGGCGTGGCTCTTGCGGACGCTGAGCGGTCCGAGACCGGCCTTGGTCAGCTTGCCGTAGAAGCGGTCGAGGTCGGAGGGACCCACCTTGTTGACGGCGAGCGATCCCAGATGGGGCTTGATGTTGGCGCTGATGGCCGAGCGATAGCGAGCCATCGTCGTGGCCGCACGGCCTTGGGCCTCGATATGCGTCATCCACTCGTCCAGCAGTTCGGCGACGGAGTGCCGGCCGGGCTGGGTCCGATGGCTCCCACGTTCGACCTCGGCGACGAGCGCGGCGGCCGCTCGCTGAGCATCCCGCTTCGTCCCGTGCACCCACTTGGTGGCGTACTCGTACTTGCCGGTAGCAGGGTCGCGGCCGAGCGAAACCCGCACTTGCCAGTTGTCGTCGCCTCGGGACCGGACGCTCCCCCGCATGGCAAGAACGCTAGCAGATTTATGGCCGTATTATGGCCGTCAGACCGGTGGACCGATGCAGCCGAGACGAAAAAAGTGCCTCTGACCAGCGGAGGGAGTGGGATTTGAACCCACGGGGACTTGCATCCCAAAGCTTTTCAAGAGCTTCGCATTCGGCCGCTCTGCCATCCCTCCTGGTGACCCGAGACATTACCGGCCTCCGCTGCCGGGCATCCGCCTCGGGGCCGCTCCGGCCGCCGCTACGTCGCGATGGGCCGGCCCGGGGTGGGCGACAGAAGCCCCACCAGAGCGCCGCCGGCAGCCGACCCTAGGGCGATCAGGGCGGTGGCGGCGTTGCTCACGGCGGTGTCGGAGGCGGTGGCGGGGGAGTGGTTCCCCACCGTGAGGGCCAACCACACGCCCACCCCGAAGGCGGCCAGGCCCACCAGGATCAGTCCGATCACCCGAAGGTCGTAGACGGGGGCGGTGCTGGCCGCCTGGGTGACCGCCTCCACCCTGGCGGTCTGGGCGGCGTAGGCCGGGATCTGCTCGGGAGCCGGGCGGTACTGGGTCTGGGCCGTCTCGGTGATGTCGACCGCCGGGGCCGCCCCGCCGCCGCGGGGTGGCCCGCCCCTGGGGGAGGCGCCGATGGCCGCTGCCATCAACTCCTCGGAGGGGGCGGGGCCGCCGCCGGTGCCGGCCCCGCCTCCCCCCGCAGCCCCGACCGACCCGCCCGGCACGGCCGCGCTCATGCGGGCCGCCATGCGGGTCAGTGATCCTCTGGTGGCCGGCTGCGGGGCCAGCAACCCGACCAGGGCGCCGCTCAAGGTGGCCGCCGCCGCCCAGTACTCGGTGGGCACGCTGTTGCCCACCGCCACGGTGATACCGGCCAGCAGGAACAGGATGATCATCCCGGCGCCGATGCCCACCACCGCCAGAATCCCGACGTCCCGGTTCTCCACGGATCCTGGGTACCACCGCCGTCGCCTCCCCGGCCCGGGTAGTAGTCGATGGGTCACCGCCGCCGCCCACTCAGGGTGATACGACAGCCGGAGCGGGAGGGGCTAGCGTCGAGGGCGCCCATGGTGTGCTCCCCCCGACGCTCGAATCGCAGTCGCCGCCACCTGCTCAGCGTGCCCCCGGTCCTGGCCGCGGCGACGGTCCTGCTGGCCGCCTGCTCGGCCGGCACCCACCCGGCCGGCAAGCGGGCCTCGGCTACCGGCGCTGCGGTGCATCCGACCACCACCACGACCACGTTGCCGGCTGCGTTCAGCACCCCGTTGGACAGCCCGCACCTGGCCCCCGGCTCCAACCCGGCAGTGCTGCCCGGCCCGGTCCTGATCGCGGACCGGCAGAACAACCGGCTGATCGTGGTCAACCCGCAGGGCCAGATCGTCTGGCAGTTCCCCCAGCCCGGGGACCTGGCTCCCGGCCAGACGTTCAAGATCCCCGACGACGCCTTCTTCACGCCCGACGGCAAGTACATCATCGCCACCGAGGAGGACGACTTCGTCATCACCGTCATCGACGTGGCGACCCACCGTATCGTCTACCGCTACGGCACCCCCGGGGTGTCGGGCTCCGGTCCGAACCAGCTGTGGAACCCCGATGACGCCATGATGCTGCCGGACGGCTACATCCTCACCGCCGACATCAAGAACTGCCGGCTGCTGCTGATCGCCCCCGGTTCGCACACCCCGGCCCACATCTTCGGCACCACCACCAGCGCCTGCTACCACAGCCCGCCGGCCCGGTTCGGTAGCCCCAACGGGGCCTTCCCGATGACCAACGGCCACTACCTGGTGACCGAGATCAACGGTGACTGGGTGGACGAGATGGGCATCAACGGCACCATCTACAACTCGTTCCACCCGCCCGGGGAGACCTACCCGTCGGACTCCAACGAGGTGTCGCCCGGCGTGTACGTATCGGTCAGCTACTCCGACCCCGGGGTGCTCGAGACGTTCAACAACAAGGGCCAGCTGCTCTGGCGCTACCAGCCCCAGCCGGGCCAGCCCCAGCTCAACCAGCCGTCGCTGGCCCTGCCGCTGCCCAACGGGGACTTCCTCATGAACGACGACTACAACCACCGGGTGGTCGTCATCGACCCGGGAACCAACAAGATCGTCTGGCAGTACGGGGTCACCGGCCAGCCGGGCAGCGCCCCGGGCTACCTGGACAAGCCCGACGGGGTGGACCTGGCCCCGCCGTACTCGCTGCTGATGAGGCACGCCTCGACCATGGGCCAGCCGACGGTGACGGCCGCCCCCGGCGGGACCGCCGGCACCGCCACCACCACCCCGGCGCCGGCCGGAGGCTGACCGGTCCGGGCCGGACGGCCCACGGTCCCGGCCGGAGCCGCCTCCGGACCCGCCGCCGGTCGGGCGCCCCGATCAGGCCGGCGTGGCCAGTGACAGGGCCCGCTGCACCGAGGCTGCGAGCGACTCCAGGAACCGGTGGGCCGCATCGGCTGGGACGGTGACGGGAGCGGCGATCATGAGCTCGGTGCGCGGCGCCGGGCCGGACTGCACCTGCAGCACCCGCACCTCGCCGGTGGACCAGCCGCCCGGAGCGTCCGGGTCGGGCCACTCGAGGTGCAGCGAGGCCACCCCCGCCGAGACGTGGCGGATCCGGTCGGGAGCCCGGGGCCGCAACCACTCCTCCGAGGACGGATGCGAAGCGGCGGCCTTCTGCACGGCGTCGTCGAACACCGAGCACACCTCCGGGAACGAAGCTGACAGATACTCACCTGCGAACACCGGACATCACCCTCTCGCCCTACACCCCCCTCTCCGGCGGGTTTGCCACCCATACAACCCGCTTGCGCCTTCGATCACTAGAGGCCGAAGGCCCTTTGATACCGGGGCCGGCGGACGGCCATTCGGGGGCCGGGGGACGGCCCGTCGGGAGCGGACGGCCGGTCAGGTGCGGACGGCCCGTCAGGTGCCGACGGGGGCCGCGCCGGCCAGGACGGAGCCGACCGCTCCTAGGAGCTGCTCGGGGGTGAAGGGCTTCTCTATCACCGTGATCCCCTCCTCCAGGACCCCCCGGGTGGCGATCTCGTCCCGGCTGTATCCGGACATGTACAGCACCGGCAGCACCGGCCGGGTCTGCTGCATCCGCTGCACCAGGTCCCGGCCGGACAGGCCGCCGGGCATGACCACGTCGGTGACCAGCACGTCGAATTCCTCCGGGGAGTAGCTGTCCAGCGCCTCGGCGGCGGTCCCGGCCGTGCGTACCTGGTACCCCCCGCCCTCCAGGATGCGCTGGCAGGCCCGCCGCACGCCGTCCTCGTCCTCGACCAGCAACACGGTGGCTGCCCCCGCCCCGGCCGGCGTGACGGCGGGATGGGCGGGTGCGGGCTCCGGCTCCGGCCCGGCGCCGGTGGCCGGCAGGTAGACCGTCACGGTGGTCCCGGTGCCGGTCTCGCTTTCGAGCGCGATGTGGCCGCCGTAGCGGCGCACGATGCCGTACACCGTGGCCAGGCCCAGACCGGTGCCCGACCCGGACTCTTTGGTGGTGAAGTACGGCTCGAACGCCCGGGCTGCGGTGGCGGGACTCATCCCGCAGCCGTCGTCGGTCACCGATATGCGCACCGCCGGCCCGGGTCGGAGCTCGCTGCCGGCCGGCAGGGCGGCCTCGTCGAGTTGCACCGGCTCGGTCCTGACCAGGATGGAGCCGCTGCCGGTGATGGCCTGGCGGGCGTTGACCACCAGGTTGACCATCACCTGGTGCAGCTCGCCGGCGTCGCACAGCACCGCCGGCAGGCCCGGGCTCAGGTCGGCGATGAGCGTGACGTCCTCCCCGACGCTGCGGCGCAGCATGCGCACCACCTCGGTGATGGTCTCGTTGACCTCCAGAGGGGAGGGGCGTACCAGGTCCCGGCGGGAGAACACGAGGAGCCGGCGGGTCAGATCGGCGGCCCGGGTGGCGGCGCCGCGGACCTCGGCCAGGTCGGCCTGGGCCTCGTCGTCGGCGGGCAGCTCCTCGGCCAGGAAGTCCACGTGGGTCTGGATGACCATCAGGAGGTTGTTGAAGTCGTGGGCGATGCCCCCGGCCAGCTGGCCCACCGCTTCCAGGCGCTGGGCCTGCTGGAGCTCCGCCTCCAGCAGCTGGCGGGCTTGCTCGGCCTGCCGGGAGCGGGCCATGGCCCGGTCCAGCTCGATGTTCTTCTCGTGCAGGTCCCGGGCCACGGCGATGGCCCGGTCCCGGCGGCCGGCTGCGGACTGCACGGCGCGCACCGCCAGCCCGCCGGTTATCAGGGCCAGGGCGGCCAGAAGCCACGGCAGCAGACGCTCCAGGGGCGAGAGGAGCGAGCCGCTGGTGGCCACCACGAATCGCAGGACCGGCCCGGTGGCCGCCGGAGCCGAGGTCACCACCGCCCGGTTCAGGTCGATGAGCACCCCCACCTGGTCGCCCCGCAGGGGCAGCTGGTGGGTGCTGGCGAAGATGAGCGGGGCGCGCCCGTCGGCCCCGTTGTACACGGCGACGCTCAGCCGGGGGAACGGGCTCTTCACCGTGGCCCCCGCCGGGAGGGGCATCTCGGCGTAGACGCCGTAGCCCGAGGGCACGGCCGGAGCCCCCATGAGAAGGGCCATGCTGCGACCCGCGCCCTGGCCGACGAAGCCCAGGACCTGCAGACCCTCGCCGGTGCGCAGCCGGGAGTAGACCTGCTCGCCGTAGGGGCTCAGCCCGCCGGCGGGGTCGATCACGGCCGGGGATCCCCTGACCGCGGTCACCGCCGGCACCGGCCCGTTCCCGGTGCGCAGCACGGCCACCGAGGCGAACGCCACCATGGCGGACTCCTGGCCCACCACCTGTTGGAGGCTGGCCGGGGCGGCTCCGGTGGCCGCTGCCACCGCACCGATGGAGGCCATGGACGACTTGATCTGGGTCAGCAGCGAGGTGACCGACACGGATGCGTCGTTGGCCTGCAGCTGCAGCAGCCGGTGGCTGTCGCGGGCGTTCAGGCCCAGGGTCAGCGAGGCCAGCCCCACCGCAGCGGCCACTGCGACCACGGAGATGGCGGCGCAGGTCCGGTTGAGGCGGCGACCCACCCGCATCGGGCGCCGGGTCATCCGGTCGGGAACAGCGCCGGGCCGAGGGGGCTGGGCCGGCCCAGGAAGTATCCCTGGCCCAGCCGGGCGCCGAGGTCGGCGACGCAGCGCAGCTCCGCCTCCACCTCGATCCCCTCGGCGATGACGTCGGCGCCGAGCTCCCGTGCCGAGGAGATGATCCCGACGGCCACCGCCCGCTTGGCCTGGTCGTCGTGGATGCCCGTGACCAGGCTGCGGTCCAGCTTGACCAGGTCCGGGCGCAGGATCAGCACGTGGCGCAGGCTGGCGTAGCCGGCCCCGGCGTCATCGACGGCCACCCGGGCCCCGGCCGCCCGGAACCGGTCCAGCGCCCGGCAGAGCGGCCCGTAGTCGTCGACCACCGCGTGCTCGGTCACCTCCAGCACCAGCCGGTCGGCGATCGGGCAGCTGTCGAACTCGGCGGCGAAGCGGGGGTCGGCGATCACCGCCGGTGACAGGTTGACCCCCACCATCCGCCCGCCCGGGCTCAGGAAGGCGGTGGCCACCGCTCGGCGGAACGCCGCCACCTCCAGCTCGTAGCCCAGGCCGGCCGACCAGGCCTCGGCGAACCACTGGTCGGGAGGCCGGGTCGGGCCGACCCGGAACCGGGCCAGGGCTTCGTGGCCGACCACCTGGCCGGTGTCGAGCGAGAGCACCGGCTGGAAGGCCATGTGCAGGCCCCCGTCGAGGGCGTCCCTGATGCGGGCCGCCTTCAGGTGCCGCTCGTTGTCGTCGAGGCGCTGGCGGCTGAGCCGGTTGCTCAGCTCGCCGATCACCTCGGAGGCGATCTCCCCGGCCAGCACCCCCTCGCCCCGGCTGGCGGCCCGCAGGGCGGCGGCCACGTCGGTGGAGGCGCCCTTCAGGAGGTAGCCCGACGCCCCGGCGGCCAGCATGCCGAGCACCTCGCCCCGCTCGGCCGACCCGGACAGGGCCACGACCCGGGTGGCCGGGGACCCGGTCCGCAGGGCCTCGGTCACGTGGATCCCGTCGCCGCCGGGCATCGACACGTCGATGAGCGCCACGTCCGGCTGCAGCTCGAGCCCCAGCCTGACGGCCTCGGCTCCGGTGGCCGCCGCACCGGCCAGGACCAGCCCGTCGCTGCGGCCCACGATTCGGGCCAGGGTGCGGCGGACGGCCGCGTCATCGTCGGCGATGAGCACCCGGATGAGGCGCACCCCCGGAACGCTTCCCGTGTCGATTCCTCCCGATGCTCCACCCCGACCATTCATGCGGCCAAGGTACGGTGCGGGCCGTCTGCCCTTATAGGGACCTAGGTCCCTATAAGTGGGATCGGGAAAGCCGGGCCTCTACCGGGTGGTGCCCCACGAATCCCAGTAGGTGATGCCCTCCACTGGAGGCCGCTTGGCCGGCTTGAAGTCCGTGCCGACGGTGTAGGCCACCGGCAGCAGCGCGATCTGCGTGACCGAGTCGTAGGGGATGCCGAGCAGCTCGGCCGCCTCTTTCTCCTTGAACAGGTGCAGCGTGGTCCACGCCGCCCCGAGGCCCCGCGATCGCAGGGCCAGCATGAAGCTCCACGCGGCGGGGATGATCGAGCCGTACATGGAGGCGGCCCCGATGTTGGGCATGTTGTCCACCCGGCCCTCGATGCAGGGGATCACGTGCACCGGTACGTCGGCCAGGATGTCGGTGAGGAACAGGGCGCTCTCGTAGACCTTCCTGGTCTGCTCGTCCATCTCCCGGCCGGCCGCCGATTGGAGGTAGCCCCGGCCGCCCTCGTTGTACATGTCCGCCAGCGCCCGTCTCTTGTCAGCGTCGGTGACAACCATCCAGCGCCATCCCTGCTGGTTGCTCCCGGTGGGCGCCTGCACCGCCAACCTCAGGCAGTCGAAGACCACCTCGGCGGGCACCGGCCGGCTGACATCCAGTCGCTTGCGCACCGACCGGGTGGTCGACAGCAGCTTGTCGGTGACGGACAGGTCGAACTCGGTCATGTCAGTTTCCCTTTATTCGTGAACGGATCTCGTCTATCCAGCGGTCGGCCGCGGCCCAGGCCTGCCCGGCCCGCTCGCGCACGTCCGCCCCGTGCGCCCCGGCGGCCGGGTAGGAGCCGAGGAACTTGAGCGAGCGCAGCCCGGTGTGCAGGTCGCGCAGGCAGTCGGCCACGACCTCGTCGGCCACGTGGCCCTCGAAGTCGATGATGAAGCAGTAGTCGCCGAGTTGCCGTTTGGTTGGCCGGGATTCCAGCTTCACCAGGTTGAGGTCCCGGGCCGAGAACTGCCCCAGGATGCCGTGCAACGACCCTGGCCGGTCGGCGGACTGGAAGCACACCACGCTGGTCTTGTCGTGGCCGGTGGGGGCCGGGATGCCCCGTTCGGGACGGGAGACGAGGACGAAGCGGGTGGAGTTGTCCGGGTGGTCCTCGATCTCGGCGGCCAGCACCTCCAGCCCGTAGAGCGAGGCCGCCAGCGAGGTTCCTATGGCAGCGGTGGTGTCAACAGGGCCGGCCGATCCTTCCCCCACCTGACGGACCGCCTCGGCGGTGGAGGTGGCGGCGACCTCCTCGGCGCCCGGCAGGTTGGCGGTGAGCCAGCCCCGGCACTGGCCGGTGGCGTGGGGGAACGAGACCACCCTCGTCACGTCCGCCAGGCTCACCCCCGGACGGGCCAGGAGGTTCTGGGTCACCGGCATGACCACCTCGCCCACGATGATCAGCTCGCGGTCGTGCACCAGCTGGTCCATGGTGATCGAGACGGTGCCCTCGATGGAGTTCTCGATGGCCACGAAGCCGTAGTCGACCGTGCCGTCGGCCACCCCGCCCAGGACGTGCACGAACGACGGCATCGGCTGCAGGCGGGCACCGGACAGCCCCGGGTCGCTGCGCAGGGCGTGCTCGGTGAAGGTGCCGCGCGGTCCCAAGAAGCCGATCGTGGCTTGCGGGGAGACAACACCGGTCATGGGCGGGCAGGATAGATGGGTTATGGATGCGGCCGCCGTTCGGAAACTGCTGGACTCTCTCACCGCCGGCGAGCTCGACGCCGACGAGGTGGTGCGCCGGCTGCGGGCGCTGCCGTTCACCGACATGGGCTACGCCACCATCGACTCGCACCGCGAGCTTCGCCAGGGCCTCCCCGAGGCGGTCTACGGTCCGGGGAAAAGTGCCGGGCACTGCGTCGGCATCGTCGGCGAGCTGCTCTCGTCGGGTGAGGGCCCGGTGCTGCTGAGCCGGGCCACCGAGGAGCAGGTCGACGCCGTGACCGGGGCCTGGCCGGGAGGTCAGGTGTGGGGATCCACGGTGGTGTGGCGGCCGGCCCCCGAGCGGGACCTGGAGCCGATCCTGGTGGTCACCGCCGGCACCGCCGACCTGGCCGTGGCCTACGAGTGCGAGGCCACCCTCCGGGCGTTCGGCATCCCGTCCCGGCTGATCGCCGACGTCGGCGTGGCCGGCATCCACCGGCTCCTGGCCCGGGTGGAGGAGATCCAGCGGGCGCGGGCGGTGGTGGTGGTGGCCGGCATGGAGGGCGCCCTGGCGTCGGTGATCGGCGGCCTGACGGCGGCTCCGGTGGTGGCCGTACCGACGAGTGTCGGATACGGCGCATCTTTGTCCGGTGTGACGGCTCTGCTGGGCATGCTCTCCTCGTGCGCCTCCGGCCTGGTGGTCGTGGGCATCGACAACGGCTTCGGCGCCGCCTTCGCCGTTCACCGCCTCCTGGGCCTGCCCCGGTGACGACCGTCGCCTGGTGGCACTGCTTCGCCGGCATCGCCGGCAACATGGCTCTCGGATCGCTGATCGACGCCGGCGCCGACATCGAGCAGATCGAGCGGGAGCTGGTGTCGCTGCCGTTCGGCGGCTGGACCCTCGAGACCGAGCCGGTCCTGCGCGGCGGGCTGGCCGCCACCCACGTCCGGGTCAAGGTGCGCGAGCACTCGGTGGTGCGCACCTACAGCCACATCGTCGGGCTGATCACCGAGGCCCGGCTGCCGGACCGGGCCCGCAGCCGCTCCCTGGCCGCCTTCGAGAAGCTGGCCGTGGCCGAGGCCCAGCTGCACCGCCGCCCGGTCGCCCAGGTGCACTTCCACGAGGTCGGCTCGGCCGACGCCATCATCGACATCGTCGGCACCTGCGTGGCCCTCGAACTGCTCGGGGTGGACGAGATCCGCTCCTCCGCGGTGGCCCAGGGGACCGGCATGGTCTCCTCGGCCCACGGCGCCCTGCCGGTGCCGGCCCCGGCGGTGGTGTCGCTGCTGGCCGCGGCCGGGGCGCCGACCTACGGCACAGCCATACCGATGGAGCTGACCACCCCGACCGGGGCGGCCCTGCTGTCCGCCCTGTCGTCGGGGTGGGGACCGATGCCGGCCATGACCGTCACCGGCGTCGGCTTCGGCGCCGGCTCCCGGGAGATCGACGGGATGCCCAACACGGTGCAGGTGGTCCTGGGCACGCCGGCCGAGCGGCCCGAGTCCGAGGGTCAGCCGGTGGTGGTGCTCGAGGCCAACGTCGACGACGTGACCGGCGAGATCCTCGGTTCCACCGTGGCGGCCCTCATGGCCGCCGGGGCCCTCGACGCCTGGGTCACGCCGGTCACGGGCAAGAAGGGTCGGCCGGCCCACGTTGTGTCGGTGCTGTGCCCGCCGGCCGCGTCCGCCCCGCTCCGGCGGATCCTGGCCGACGAGACCGGCACCCTCGGGATTCGCTCGACCACCTGGCAACGCTGGGTCGCCGACCGGGACTTCGCCTCGGTCGAGGTCGAGGGCCACCCGGTGCGGGTGAAGCGCGGCCCCCGCCGGATCAAGGCCGAGCACGACGACGCGGCCCGGGTGGCCCGCCTGATCGGCGTGCCGGTCCGGGAGGTGGCCCGCCGGGCCGAAGAGGCGGCGCACCGTCTCTTCGGCGCGCCGGAGCCGCCTGCGCCAGGATGAACGCCATGGCGTCGCAGCCGCTCTGGCAACCCACACCGTCGCGCCGGGAGCGCTCCCGCCTGGCCCGGTTCCTGGCCGGCGCCGGCTTCGGCCCCCCCGACCCCGACGGCCCCGACCCCTACGACGAGGCCTGGGCCTGGTCGGTGGATGCCGCAACGGCCGGGGCGTTCTGGGAGCGGGTGGCCGACGAGTTCTCCGTCCCGTGGCACGACCGGGCCACCGCGCCGGTGGTCGAGGACCCGGCGTCGGTCACCGGCGTCCGGTGGTTCCCCGGCGCCACCCTCAACTACGCGCAGATGGCGCTCGACTTCCCGCCGGAGAGGGCCGAACAGCCGGCGGTGCTGGCCCGGTCCCAGACCCGACCGGACCGGGACCTGACCTGGGCCGATCTGCGGGACCTGGTGGGTCGGGTCCGGGCCGGCCTGGTCCGGGCCGGGGTGGGCCGGGGCGACCGGGTGGCCGGGTACCTGCCCAACATCCCCGAGACCCTGGCCGTCATGCTGGCCGCGGCCAGCCTGGGGGCGGTGTGGACCTGCTGCGCCCCGGAGATGGGGGTGAGCGGCAGCCTGGACCGCCTGGCCCAGGCTGAGCCGAAGGTGCTGGTGGTGGTGGACGGCTACCGCTACGGGTCCCGGTCCATATCCCGCCTCGAGGAGGCCGGCGCCATCCGGGACGGCCTGCCCACGCTCGAGCAGGCGGTGTGGCTCCCCTACCTGGACCCCTCGGCGGGTGCGCCCGACGGCTGGGAGCCGTGGTCGGCGTTCACCGCCCCGAGCGGTCACCCGGAGGGTCCGGTGTTCGAGCCGGTACCGTTCGACCACCCGCTGTACATCCTGTTCTCCTCCGGCACCACCGGTAAGCCCAAGGCCATCGTGCACGGACATGGCGGCATGGCTCTCGAGCACACCAAGGCCCTGGCCCTGCACTTCGACCTGGGGCCGGAGTCGACCTTCTTCTGGTTCACCACCACCGGGTGGATGATGTGGAACTTCTGCGTGTCGGGCCTGCTGGTCGGCTCGACCGTGGTCCTCTACGACGGAGACCCGGCCGGGCGGCTGTGGGAGCTGATGGCCTCCACCGGCACCACCTGCGGCGGGGTGGGGGCCGGTTTCCTCGTGGCCGGCCTGAAGGCCGGCGACCGGCCCGGCGCCGAGCACGACCTGTCGCGCCTCGAGGTGCTCGGCTCGACCGGCTCGCCCCTGCCGGCGGCCGCCGCCGAGTGGGTGTACTCCTCGGTGGCCCCCGACGTGCTCCTGGCGTCGTTCAGCGGCGGCACCGACGTGTGCACCGGCTTCGTGGGGGCCAGCCCGCTGCACCCGGTGTGGGCGGGGGAGATCTCCTGCCGGTGCCTGGGCGCCGCGGTGGAGGTGTTCGACGACGACGGCCGGCCGGTGCTGGGCCGGGAGGGGGAGCTGGTGCTCACCCGGGCTCTGCCGTCCATGCCGGTGGGGATCCTGGGCGACTCCTCCGGGGAGCGCTACCGGGCCACCTACTTCGAGCGATTTCCCGGGGTGTGGGCCCACGGGGACCGGGCCACGCTCACCGAGCGGGGTACGGTGGTCATCACCGGCCGCTCCGACGGCACCCTCAACCGGGGCGGGGTGCGCATGGGCACCGCCGAGTTCTACTCGGTGGTCGAGGGTCTCGACGAGGTGGCCGACAGCCTGGCCGTGCACCTCGAGGACGCGGAGGGCGGCCCGGGCCGGCTGCTCCTGTTCGTGGTGCCCGCCGGTGAGCCCTCCGAGGCTCCCGCCCTGGTCGAGCTGCTGCGGTCCACGCTGCGCCGGGAGCTCTCACCGCGCCACGTCCCCGACGAGATCCACGTGGTGGCCTCCATCCCCCGCACGCTGTCGGGCAAGAAGCTGGAGGTGCCGGTCAAGCGCATCCTGGCCGGGGTGCCGCTGGAGCAGGCGGTGGCCGTGGCCTCGGTGGCTGACCCGTCCAGCCTGGACCCCTTCGTGGCGCTGGCCCGGCCCGAGCCGGAGGGCTGACCGGCCGGCGCCGGAAACGCGTTACCGGCTCGCCGCCCCGGTCCGCCATCATGGAAGGATGCTCGAGGCCCGGGATCTGCAGGTGGAGGTCGGCGGGCGGATAACCCTCGAGTCGGCCACGTTCATGGTCCGTCCCGGCGACAAGGTGGGTCTGGTGGGCCGCAACGGCGCCGGCAAGACCAGCCTGCTCAAGGTGCTGGCCAAGTCGGCTGAGCCGGCCGGGGGCCGGGTGGCGGTGCACGGACGGCTCGGCTTCCTCACCCAGGACCCCCGGGCCCTGCGCCAGGTCACCGACGTGACCGGCCTCAACCATGTCATGTCCGGGCGGGGCCTCGACGAGGCCGCGGAACGGCTGGAGCGGCTGCGCCGGGCCATGGAGGACGACCCCACCGAGCGGGCCATCGCCCGCTTCTCCCGGGCCGAGGAGCACTTCGCCGCCCTGGG
>JAKAXN010000408.1 GCA_021816565.1 Actinomycetes bacterium | reverse complement strand
CGATCCGGCCCACGTAGCCGACGATGTTGGCCGCGGCCTTGCCCTCGGGGCTGTAGGTCCGCACCGTCTCGGTGCTGACGGTCACGCCGGGGAAGCTGCTCTGGTACTCCTGGATGTGCAGGATCTGCTCCGGTGAGGGGTCCGGCATCACCGGGACGGGGGCGTAGGGGCTGAAGCGCAGGTTGTCGATCGCCGCCTTCAGCTGGGGCACGGTCATGCCGAGCAGGGCCGACAGGCGGTCGAGCATGCCGGGATGGTTGGTGGCGCTCTGGCTGTCCACCTCGATCACCGGCTCCGAGACGTTGCCCACCAGCACGTTGCCGTTGCGATCCAGGATCAGGCCCCGGGGAGCGGAGTCGTAGAGCAGGCGGGTGCCGTTGTCCACCGCGGTCAGATGGGCCTGGACCCCGTTGATCACCTGCAGCGACCACAGGCGGGCGAACAGGGCCACGAACAGCACCACCACCGTGATGATGAGGATCTGTAAGCGGAGTTGCGGGTTCCGCCCGGAATCTGCCGTCACCGAGAAGGTGAGTCTAGGGACCGTCCCGTCTGAGCGTTACGCGCCACCTCAGGGACGAGGCTGGGCGGCGGCTCCCGGCGCCTGGGCGGCCACCACTGCGGCCTCGGCGACGATGCGCTCCGAGCGGATGGCGGTGAAGCCGGCGTCGGCCAGCATCTGGCGCCACATCCCGATCGGGGCCGGGCACTCCTCCCGGGCCACCAGGATCTTCCACCCGTTCTTGGCGATGCGCCACAGCCCGGCCGGGCCCCGGCGGGCGATGTCGGTGACCTTGCGGGCGATGATCTGGCGGCTCTCCGAGTCGGAAGCCAGGCCGAACATCATGTCGCCGATCACCAGGCGCCCGCCCGGGCGCAGCCACTTCGCCGTCTTGGCGACGAGGGCGGCCTTCTCCTTGTGCTGGAGGTGGTGCAGGGCGTAGTTGGTGACGATCACGTCGACGCTGTTCTCCGCCAGGTCCAGGGCCTGCAGGGTGGAGCGCACCGTGGTCACGTTGGACAGCCCGGCGGCCTTGGCCCGCTCGTCGAGGAGGGACAGCATCTGGGCGCTGAAGTCCACGGCGGTCACCGACCGGGCCCGCTCGGCCAGGCCGAGGGCCAGCTGGCCGCTGCCGCAGCCCAGGTCCACCACGTCGGCGCCGTCGACCGAACCGGCCTCCCGCACCACCGCGGCGGCGATCTTCTCCAGGCCGGGCATGGACGAGTGGTCCCAGTCGGCGGCCCGCCGGCTCCAGGTCCGCTCCTGGTGGGCGGTGCGCAGTGTGCCGGGTCCCTTGGGGCTTTCGAGCTTCACAGGCTTCACGCTAGGCGCACCTTCATGTGAGGAAGATGTGGCCGTGACCGGGCCGTCACCCACCATAGGGGGCTCCCGGACAGGAGCCGGTGATACCGACGGCCGCGGGGGTGATGAGGCTGCTCACCCCCGGTACCGATCCGAGCTGTGACAGGTCGGCCAGGCGGGAGGTCATCCCCCTCAGATACCCGTCGAGGAAGGCGACCGTAACGTTTTCCACGGTGTCGAGCTGTGGGCCCGCCTCGGTGTAGGCCGACAGGTGGGTGGCGCCGGGCAGGTCCAGGTAGTACCGGGGTGGGCCGGCCCCGTCGTAGAGCTGCTGGCTGCACCCGGGCGGGTTGATGGTGTCCTGGTCGCCCTGCACCGCCAGCAGCGGCGGGTTGCCGGTGCTGAAGTACGTGCCGTGGAAGAGGGTGATCTCCGCCCCCGACAGGATCACCGCGGCCTTGATGTGCGGTATCAGGCAGCACGGGTTGGCCACCGCGGCCAGGCTCACGTCCCCGCCGTCGGACTGGCCGGCCAGGCCGATCTCCTGCGGGTCGATCAGCGACGACACGGAGGTGCCCCCGCCGGTGAGGGTGTCGATCACCTGGGCCAGCTCGCTCGGGTGGTTGACCATGTCGTACTCGATCTGGGGGGCACCCGGGGCGGTGTCGGGGTAGATCGGCTCGGCCACCACGTAGCCGTGGGCGGCCCAGGCGCTGGTGAGCGGACCGTAGGCCGCCGGGTCGATCTGGTACCCCGGGGAGAAGACCACCAGGGGGAACGGTCCGGCCGATCCCCCCGGGTACCAGACGGTGGTCGGGATGGTGACCGCCGCCCCGGCCAGGTTGTGGGCCGACAGGGTCAGGTAGCTGACCGCCACCGGGTAGGTCCGGTCCGTGGCCGCCACCGTGGTGGGCGGGTCGGCGGTGGTGGAGCTGGTCGAGGGGGCGGACCCGGTCGAGGGTGAGGCCTGCACGCTCCGGCTCCGGGCCGGGCCCGATCCTGAGCCACCGCTCCGGGCCCACGCGACCAGCGCCACGACGGCCACGAGGGCCACCGCAACGGTCGTCGTCAGGCGGAAACGCCGGGATGCTCCCATGCTCACTACGGTAAGCGGCCCGGTTGCAGATCTCCCGTCGCTCTCGGCTAACCTTGGCGCTTCCTGGGTCGGTGCCCGAGTGGCCAAAGGGAGCAGACTGTAAATCTGCCGCGCAAGCTTCGGTGGTTCAAATCCGCCCCGGCCCACACCGCTGTGAATCCGCAGGTGGGAGGCCCTTTCCGGGGCCTCCCGCTACGCGTCCGGGCCGGGGGGTCACAGATTGGACTCGTCCGCCGGCACGCGCGGCAGCGGCGGCGCATCCCCGGTTCCGCCGGTGGAGATCTCATCGCAGCCGAGGGCGAACGATGTCATGGACAGCGAGCCCATGGCGTAGCCATCGACGAGGATCCGGGTGGTCTGCCGAGCGGCGTCGGCCAGGCCGGCGATGTACAGCAGCGGGATGAAATGGTCGGGCGTCGGAACGGCGAGCGCATAGTCGCTGTCGTCGACTACCGAGAGGATGTCACCGGGAGCCGAGGTCATGATCTCGGCGACCTTCTCGTCGAAGCGCCTGGCCCAGTCGTATGACCCGTCGGGCTGGCTCCAGTCGACCCGGCCCAGGTTGTGCACCACGTTGCCGCTGCCCAGGATCAGGATCCCTTCATCGCGCAGAGGGGCCAGGCGGCGGCCCAGGTCGAAGTGGTAGTCGAAGGGCTTGGTGGCGTTGATCGACAACTGCACCACCGGGACACCGGCGTCGGGAAAGACGTGGACCAGGACCGACCAGGTGCCGTGGTCGATGCCCCAGCTGTCGCTGTCCGAGCCCACCCATGTCGGCTCGAGCAGTCCCACCACCCTGCTGGCCAGCGCCGGGTCGCCGGGCGCCGGGTAGTCGACGGCGAACAGCTCGTCAGGAAAGCCGTAGAAGTCGTGGATCGTGCGCGGCCGGGCCATGGAGGTGACCGCCGTGGCGTTGGTGTACCAGTGCGCCGATACGGCCAGGATCCCGGCCGGGCGGCCGACGCGCTCGCCCAAGGACCGCCACGCGTCGGTGTAGCGGTTGTGGGCGAGGGCGTTCATGGGGTTGCCGTGACCCAGAAAGGCGGCCGGCAGGGTGCTGGCCTCGGTCATCGCGCGTTACCCGGTGTCCGGCTCCGGAGGATGAGTCCCCTCGCATGCGTCATGTCCGTCCTCCCTCGGCCGGTCCCATGGTCGCGCCGGGGCGGGTCAGGCGCCCATCGCGTCGAGGGCGGCGACGACCATGGCCTGGACTCCGGTCTCCAGGGTGGGGCTCAACACGGGGGCGAACCTGGGGTTGTGGTTGGTGGGAATGTCCTGAGCCACCCGGCCGGCCGCCAGAGCGGCGCGGTAGGCCTCGGGGTCGGTCCCCCCGACGTACCAGAACACCGAGGGCACGCCCCACTCGGTGCCGAACGATCCGAAGTCCTCGCTGGCCGAATACGGCGCGGCCAGCTCCGCGACGCGGTCGTCACCGAAATGGGCCCGCAGCGCGGCGCCTGTCCGGCCGGTCCATCGGGCGTCGTTGGCCGTCAGGGGGTAGTGCTCGGTGGTGGTTATCTCCGGCGCCCTCGGCGCCCCCGACGCCTGGGCCTCGGCGTCGACGATGCGTTCGATGGCTTCGAGGGTGTGGCGCCTGACCTGCTCGTCGAAGCTGCGGACGTTGATCTTGAGCACCGCCTCGTCGGGGATGACGTTGTCCTTGGTCCCCGCCTGCAGGGCCCCGATGGTGACCACCACAGCCTGGGAGGCGGCCGTCTCCCGGGAGACGATGGTCTGCGCAGCATCACCGTCGGCCCGGCGCCGTTTCGCAACACGCCCACCACCCCGGTCCCGCCGACGCCGGTGGTGACATCGAACCCGGCCTGGTGCAGCTGTCCGGCGGCCTTCTCGGCGGTGCGGTGCTCCTGCAGTGAAAGCTCCGGGTGGGCGTGGAGGTCGCGGTAGAAGGCCCCGAGATCATCGATGACGTCGTCCAGGCCGCCGAG
>JAKAXN010000407.1 GCA_021816565.1 Actinomycetes bacterium | reverse complement strand
CCGGGCCGGGCCGGGCGCCGGTCGCCGTCGAGAGCGGCGTGCTCTATCCAGCGCTGGTACTCCCCGAGGGTCTGCTCCAGGCGCCGCCGGTCGACCGGGAACTCCCGCTGCTGCGTGCCGATGAGCACCGACATGCCCAGCCGGGCCAGGACCTCGGCCCGGGCCGACTCGATGCCGAGGACCAGGAACAGCCGGCCGAGGTGCTCCTGGCGCCGGTCGTCCACCCGCTGCTGCACCTCGGCCACCGACGGGTCGGTGCGGCCCAGGGCCCGGATGGCCGTCTCGGCCTCGTGGCGGATCCCCCAGGTGGCGGCCAGCTTGGCGATCTCGGTGGGACGGTCCCGCTGGGCCCGGGCCCACGCCTCGGCCAGCCGCTGCAGCTCCTGCTCCTCCCAGTAGGCCAGGAGCCGCCCGGTGAACTCCGGAACCCCCGAGAAGTGGTGGTAGAAGGACCCCTTGGTCACCCGGAGCCGCCGGCACAGGGCCGCCACCGTGACCGCCCGGGGGCCCTCCCCGGCCAGCAGGTCCAGGCCGGCCTCGAAGTAGTCCCTGGGAGTGAAGGTGGCCGCCACAGCTCCATACCATACCGGATGGTATGTTCTTTCCGGGGACGGCCCGCCACGGCGCCGTCGGCCCATTTCCAGGAACATGCGGAGGGTGCAGATGACCGAGGTCGCCAGTCGGATCGAGCCGGGAGCGTGGTTCGCCATGCCCGACCTGTGGGCTGACATGGATGCCTGGCACGCCAACGTGGCCGAGATCCGCCGCTCCACCCCGGTGCTGGCGGTGGAGCTCGAGGGCTTCACGCCGTTCTGGGTGCTGACCCGCTACGAGGATGTGCGCAACGTGTCGCGCGACAACGCCCGGTGGCTCAACACCACCCGGTCGGTTCTCGGCCCGGACGAGGACTTCGAGCGGATGCTGGCCTCGGGCATCCCCGAGCCGCAGACGCTCATCCACATGGACGGGACCAAGCACCGGGACCACCGCAAGGTCACCAACGACTGGTTCAAGCCGGCGGCCGTCCGCCACCGCCAGCCCCGCATCGACGCCCTGGCCGACATGTTCGTCGAGCGCATGCGGGACCTGGGTGGGGAGTGCGACTTCTCGCGCGACATCGCCCAGCCTTTCACCCTGCGGGTGATCATGGACATCTACGGGGTGCCCGAGGGGGACGAGCCCCTGATGCTGGAGCTGACCCAGGGCCTCTTCGGCGCCGCCGATCCGGAGTTCCTGGGCGACGCCGCCGACCCCGAGGCCCGGCTGATCGAGTCGGTGATGCGCTTCATCAACTACTTCAACTCCATCACCGACGACCGTCGCCGGTGTCCGTCGGACGACCTGGCCAGCCTGATCGCCAACGGTGAGCCGGGCGGCTGCCCGATGGGCGACGCCGAGCGGCTCTGGTACTACATCATCGTGGCCACCGCCGGCCACGACACCACCTCCTTCGCCCTCTCCGGCGGCATGGAGGCCGTACTGCGAGACCCCGACCAGCTGTGGGCGCTGCGCGACGACCCGGACCTGGCGTTCAACGCGGCCGAGGAGTGCATCCGCTGGACCTCCCCGGTCCGCCACTTCATGCGCTACGCCACCGAGGACACCGAGATCGCCGGGACCACCATCCCCCAGGGCGGTCGGGTGCTCCTCTCCTACCCGGCGGCCAACCGGGACGAGACGGCGTTCGAGGACGCCGACCGCTTCGACGTGCGACGACCCGACGCCGACAAGCTGGTGTCGTTCGGCGGGGGGGCGCACTTCTGCCTGGGCTCGCAGTTCGCCCGCCGGGAGGTGCGCACCATGCTGGCCAAGCTGGCCCGGGAGCTGGACCACATCGAAGCGGCCGGGCCGGCCGAGTGGTCGCAGTCGGCCTTCGTGTCGGGGGTGAAGCACCTGCCGGTCTCCTACCGGTTCCGCTGACCACCGGACCGGCCGGGGACCCGGCCGGCGCCTGATCCCAGGCCCCCCGGTCCCAGGAACCCGGACCGGGGGGCCGGGCCCAACGCTCTGCGGCCGCGGCTCTGCGCCCGCGACCGGCCGGGCGTGGGGTAGGAAGGCCCCATGTCGAACATCCCCGACTCCCATCGAGACCTCCTCGACAGCCAGGTCGCCACCCTGGCCACCGTCGGACCGGACGGGCGGCCCCAGCTGTCGGAGGTGTGGTTCCTGGCCGACGGTGAGGACGTGGCCCTCTCGCTCAACACCAGCCGGCAGAAGACCAGGAACCTGACCGAAAGACCGGGCTGCTGCCTCTTCATCCTGGACCTGGCCAACCCGTACCGCTACCTGGAGATCCGCGGCGACGCCGAGATGGAACCCGACGACGAGTACTCCTTCGCCGACCGGGTGGGGGCCAAGTACCGGAGCGACCTGCGCCAGCACGACCGGCCCGGCGACCGCCGGGTCGTGGTCCGACTGCGCCCGGCCCGGGTCAACGCGGTGAGCATGGGCTGAGCAGGGGCGGCCCCTGGACCGCGATGGCCGGCCGGGTGAATCCGTCCGCCATCGCCGGGGCCGGCGCGGAGAATGGGGTTCCACCGGGCGACGGTCCGGATACGGCGAGGAGGCGACGCGGTGGCCAAGATCGTGCATTTCGAGATCCCGGTGGACGACCCGGAGCGGGCGTCGCAGTTCTACCGGCGGTCCCTCGGCTGGGAGATCTCCGCCTTCGACGGCGAGCCCTACTGGCTGGCGGTGGCCGGGCCGGCCGAGGAGCCGGGGGCCAACGGGGCCCTCACGGCCCGCGACGAGCTGCACCGGGCCCCCGTGATCGTCGCCGGGGTCGAGGACCTGGACCGGGCGCTGGAGTCGGTCCGCCACGCCGGCGGCGAGATCATCCAGGCCAAGCTGGCCATACCGGGGGTGGGATGGTCGGCCTACGCCCGCGACAGCGAGGGCAACGTGCTGGGGCTGTTCCAGCCGGCGCCGGCCCAGGAGTGACAGCCCTGGCGGGGGCGGCGAGGGCGTCCATCGTCACCCCTCCCCCGCTACCGGCCGGACCGGATCCCCGACCCGCAGCAGGCCGGGCGTGACCACACCGGCGTAGACCCCGGCGCAGGCCCACTGGCCCAGCCCCGGTATGTCGAGGCGGTTGTGGGCGGCGATGGCCCGCAGGGTCCGGCGGTCGGCGCCCAGGCCGGGCTGGGCCAGGGTGGTCATGACGCAGCGCATGGTGGCCATGTCGACAGAAGCCCGCACGCCGGCACCGAGGGCCATGGTGCGGCCGACCCACCCGTTCTCCACGAAGCCGTCACCGTCTTCAGCTACGAGCACGTTGGGCCGGTAGCGCCGGACGTCGAAGTCGGCGTCGGGGGCGGCGGCGGCCAGCCGGTCCAGGGTGGCGGTGGTCATGAGGTGCAGCACCGACAGGTCGAAGAAGGTCCCGGGAGGCGACAGCATGCCGAGCTGTATGGAGCTGACCGCCTCGCCGGTCTCCTCCCGGGCCACCCTGGTCCGCTCGACGAACTCCCGGGGGGCCAGGCCGTCGATGTCGGGCCACACCTCCTCGAAGGTCCGCTCGCCCGGCGCCCCCGACGCCAGCCGAACCGGCCGGCCCAGGGCATCCGAAAGGGCGCCGTCGATGGCCGGGTCGTCGCTCCCCATCCGGCTGCCGTCCGGGAAGGTGATCACCACCGGCGGCGGGCCGTCGGGGCCCGGCTCCTCGACGAACCGGGCCCCGAACTGCAGCAGGCGGCCCCACTTGCGGGGGTTCTTGGCGCTGGCCACCTTCCCGTCCCCGGCGTCGATGAGGGCGTAGGCCCGATCCCCGGCCAGGCCGGCCGGACCGATCCGGCACTCGGCCAGCTCCTCGCCCAGCATCGACTTGACCGGATAGCGGAACATGCGGGCCACGGTTGCCATGGCCACATCTTCGCCCAGGACCGGCCGGGACGCGTCAGGCCCGGGGGATTGCAGGCCCCGGGGGTGTCAGGCGCGCCTCCGGCGCCGGCGGCCGGCGGCCACGGTGGCGCCGCCCACCCCGATCAGGGCCAGGCCCGACAGCGCGGCCCCGGCGGCGTCGATGCCGGTGAAGGGCAGCGAGCCGCTCCGGGCCGCCGCCAGACGGGCGGTGGCGGCGGTCGCCGATGCCCCGATCGGCGCCGCCGCGGGCACCACCGGGGAGGACGCCGGGGCCGAGGCCGCGCCAACCGCCGGAGCCGGGCTGGCGGCCGGGGCGGCGCCGGAGCTGGCGGCCCCGGCCGCGGTCGCCGCCGGGGTGGCGGAGCCGGTCGGGGTGGCGGAGCCGGTCGGGGTGGCGGAGCTGCTGCCGGCGGCCAGGGCCACCGGCGCAGTGGTGGCACCGGCGGCGGGGGTGGCGGGGGCCGGGGTGGCCGGGGCCGGAGCCGGGG
>JAKAXN010000027.1:20403-22317 GCA_021816565.1 Actinomycetes bacterium | reverse complement strand
TTCCGATCTCCACGTCGATGACCGCGCCGGGGCCGGGTTCGACGACGAACAGCCCGCCCCCCGGACCGCGGCGCATGCGGGCGATCTCGTGGTACTCGAGGAGCCGGACGGCCTCGCGCAGGATGGCCCGGCTGACCTTCTCCCGCTCGATCAGCTCGGCTTCGGTCCCGATCAGCTCGCCGGGCCGCATGCCGAGGGCCAGCACCGAGTGGGCGATGTTGCGGGCCACCGCCTCGGCCCGCTTCCCGCGGCCCAGCCCGTCGGCCAGGATGGAATCGGGCAGTACCTCCCGGGTGGATCCCCGCTGGCGCAGGAACTCGGCCTCCGCCTGGAGGTGGATCCTCATCCGGCGGCGGGCGGTGGCGGAGTCACCGGCGATAACCGCCTCGGCGATGCGGGAGTGGGCGTAGAGCATCTCCGAGGTGTTGTCCGACGGGGTCCACCCGGCCGAGTACAGCACGGCCACCCGGTTGAACACCTCGACGAACAGGCGCAGGGCCGGGTTCCGGCTGCTCTCGGCCACCAGCGAGTGCAGGGCCCGGGGGTCGTTCTCTATGTCGGGGGACCCGCCGTCGACGAACACCCTCAGCCGGACCAGGTCCTCCTCCTCCAGGCGGCGGGCGGCCAGGTCGCCGGCGATCTCCTCCAAGACGATGCGGGCCTCGAACACCTCGTCGAGGCGGGCGTCCACCCGCAGCAGGAACAGCACCACGGCGTCGACGACGGCCTGCATGGACGGTTCGGTGACGACCAGACCGCCGCCGGGGCCCCGCCGGGTCCGGGCCACCTCCTGGTACTCGAGCAGCCGGACCGCCTCCCGGAACACCGCCCGGCTCACCTGGTAGCGCTCGAGCAGCTCGACCTCGGCGCCGAGCACCTCGCCCACCGGCCATCCCATGGCCATGACGTCCTCGATGATCCGGTCGGCGAGGCGGGCCGCGCTCTTGGCGTTGGAGCCGGGTCCCGGCCGGGATGGCAGCTCCCGCGGGACCATCCGCTCGACGTCGGGCACCGGGTCAGCGTAGCCCGGGGGCCCCGGCCCGGGTCAGGACGCCCCGGGCCGGGGCCGCCCCGGTCATCAGCTGCCGGCCGCCGGCTCGGGCTCGGTCCCGGACAGGTCTAGGACCGGCAGGGCCGCCGGCGCCACGTCGACGGTGTAGTCGGGAGCGGCGGTGATGTCGCGACCCCGGCTCTGCGGCCAGGCCCGCAGCACGACGGTGAGGACCACGGCGACCAGCAGGTTGATCACCACTGCGGTCAGGCCGATGTAGCCGGTCTGGCCCACGAGCGGGATCCTGGCCGTGGCCCCGGCGAAATGGGCGACGGTCGGCGACGACACCCCGTAGGCCTCGTAGCTGCCGTAGACCATGCCGACCAGCCAGCCGACGAGCAGGGCCCACCGGTGCAACCATCTGGTGAACAGCCCCACCGCGATGGCCGGGAAGGTCTGCAGGATCCAGATGCCGCCCAGCAACTGGAGGTTGATGGCGTTCTGGGTGTTGATGCCGAGCACGAACGCCAGGGCCCCGAACTTCACCACGAGCGACACCAGCTTCGAGACCGTCGCCTCTTCCGAGCGGGTGGCCCGGGGACGGAAGACGTCCCGGTAGATGTTGCGGGTGAACAGGTTGGCGGCGGCGATCGACATGATGGCTGCCGGCACCAGCGCCCCGATGGCCACCGCGGCGTAGGCCACCCCGGCGAACCAGCTCGGGAACATCTGGCGGAACAGCAGCGGGGCGGCCAGCCGGCTGTTGGTGGTCTTGACTCCGGCGGCGATGGCCATGTAGCCGAGGAGGGCAACGAAGGCCAGCAGCAGCGAGTACAGCGGCAGGGCCACCGTGTTGCGCCGGACCGTCTCCCTCTGATCGGAGGCCAGCACGCCGGTCACCGAGTGCGGGTACATGAACAGCG
>JAKAXN010000027.1:0-20393 GCA_021816565.1 Actinomycetes bacterium | reverse complement strand
TGTGCCTCCACCGCCGAGAAGATGTGGCCGTATCCCCCCAGGCGCATGGGGATGTAGATGATGGCCACCAGGACGGTGACGTAGATGAGGATGTCCTTGGCGAAGGCGATCAGGGCCGGGGCCCGTAGCCCGGAGGTGTAGGTGTAGGCGGCCAGGATCACGAAGGCGATGATCAGCGGCAGGTCCTTCACGAAGCTCGACGCCCCCTGGCCGACCCCCATGACCTGAAGCACGGACTGGATCCCGACCAGCTGCAGTGCGATGTAGGGCATCAGGGAGAGGATCCCGGTGAAGGCCACGGCCACCCCCAGGGCCCGGGAGCCGAAGCGGGCGCACACGAAGTCGGCCGGGGTCACGAACCCGTGGCGGTGGGCGACCGACCACAACCTCGGCATCAGCACGAACACGATGGGCCACACCAGGATGGTGTAGGACACGGCGAACCATCCCGACACCGCCCCCAGGGCGTACATGGCGCCCGGTACGGCTATGAATGTGTAGGCGGTGTACAGGTCGCCGCCCAGCAGGAACCACGTCACGAACCCACCGAAGGACCTCCCGCCCAGGCCCCACTCGTCCAGCGAGTCGAGGGCCTCGCGCCGGCGCCAGCGCGACGCCGCGAAGCCGACGGCGGTGACCACTGCGAAGAGGAAGACGGCCACACCCAGAGCAACACCGTCGAGTTTCATGCCGACGCCCCCGCCCGGCGACGCCGGGGTGCGGCGACCAGGAGCTGGTAGGCCACGGCCTGGCACGCCGCGTTGAGGACCAGCCACAGCAGCGAGTACCAGTAGAAGAACGGTATACCGCCGAGCGCCGGCGTCAGATGGGCGTAGGTGGGCACCCACAGGAGGGCCACGAAGGCCGCCAGGAGCACCACCGCGCTGACGCCGTAGGACACGGGAGCGCCCCGGGGCGCGCTCGTGTACCTGTCATCCACCTGCTGACGTCCCCCCACGGACATCACCCCCCTGTTGCAGTTATGTACTTGTTCCGCCGGGACCCGCGACGGGCTCCGCATCCCGAAAGATAGATCACCGGCACCGGCCGGGCGCGGATCCGGTGGCGGGAGGGCCGCCACCGCGGTTCGGGCCGTACCGGATCGCGGGGACATGGCCGGAGTGGTCCGGTTTGTGACAGCCCGACTACCGTCTCCCCCCGGCGATGACAGCGACGCTCATCGGCGGTTTAGCCAGGACTGTCCAGCGGGTCGGCTGGACCGCGGCCCGGGTGACCGGGGCCACGGCCGTGCTCGGCGCGGCGGTCGGTTGGATGGCCGGTCCGGCCCACGCCGCGGTCCCGCCTGCGGCCGGCCAGCTGACGCTGGTCCCGGCCCCCGGCGCCACCCTCTGGGTGGACGGGCGCCCCTACGCCGGGCAGGTGACGGTGGCGCCCGACGGGGCCGGCCTGGCCGTGGTCAACCGGGTCGGCTTCGAGGACTATGTGGCCGGCATCGGGGAGATGCCCTCCAGTTGGCCGGCGGAGGCCCTGCAGGCCCAGGCCGTGACGGCCCGCACCTACGCCCTGTGGACGGTGCTCACCCACCCGGCCGGCCCCGGAGGGGGCCAGATCTGCCCATCCGACTACTGCCAGGTGTACGTCGGACTGGCCAAGTCCGAAAGTCCGGACGGGTCGGACTGGCTGGCTGCGGTGCAGGCGACCCGCAGCCAGGTTCTGACCTACCAGGGCCGGATCATCGAGGCCGTCTACGGGTCCTCGGACGGGGGCCGGACGGTCTCCGGCGGCGTGCCGTGGCTGCCTTCGGTGCCCGACCCGGAGGACGCGCTGGCTCCCGAGCACCAGTGGGCGTGGAGCGCGCCGCTCGAAACCTTCGACCGGGTGCTCGACGTGCCGGCCGGGCGGACCCTGACCAGCCTGGTCAGCTCCCCGGCGGCCATCACCGAGACCCTCCGGGGAGCCGGCGGGTCCACCACGACCCGGACCGTCGACCCGGACACCTTCCACAGCCTGGTCAACGCCCGCATGTCCGCCCCAGCCGGGCTGGACCTGCCACTGCCCTCCTGGAGGTACTCGGTGTCCACCTACGGCACCGAGGTCCGCCTCGCCGGATTCGGGGACGGCCAGGGGATGGGGATGAGCCAGTACGGGGCCCTGGGCAAGGCCGAGAAGGGCTACAGCACGGCCCAGATCCTGGGCGCCTACTACCCCGGGACCGACCTGACCACACTGCCCCGCTCCGAGATGCCCACCGCCATCTCCGTCACCCTCGAGGACCAGGTCACCAGGGCGTCGCTGCAGGCGTCGGGCCCGGTGCGCATCGAAGGGCCCGACGGCCGCCCCGAGGGGTCCACCACCGGGCCCTCCAGCTGGGAGGCCGAGCCGGGCGGCCCCGGGGTGGAGCTGTACCCCGAGCCGGGCGGGCCGCCCGGCGCCGTGGCGGTCAGCGCCTCGTCGGCCCCGCCCGCCCCCATGACCGCCCCCGCCCCCACATCGGCCGGCCGCACCGTCCCCGACCCCCGGGCCCGGGTCCAGGGCCCGTCCCGGCGGCCCACGGCCGCCCCGGTGGCGGCCGCCTCGACGGCCGGAAACCCGGTCGGGGGCGATCCCGTGGCGGCCGCCTACCAGCCGCCCCCGACCCCGGGCCGCCGCCCCACCGGGTGGGCGGCGGTGGCCCTCCTGTCCCTGATCGCGGTGACCGCGGCCTTCGCCCGGGTGGCCCAGCCGGGCCGGTGGTTGAGCGCCCGCCTGGTGGCCCGGCCGGTCGGGGCCCACTACCGGTCCGGACGGCGCCGTCCGGGGCCGACTGCGAACCGCTAGCCCTTTTTCCTACTGTTGAGCCTGATGACCTTGGCGGCGGATCCGGTCAACGCTGGCGCGACGCGCCCGGCGAGGCTGCGCCAGCTCCCCGGCCTGGACGGCCTCCGGGGGCTGGCTGTCGTCGCCGTGATCGTCTTCCACCTGAGCTCGTCGGCCCTGCCCGGTGGGTTCCTGGGGGTGGACATCTTCTTCGTCATCTCCGGCTACCTGATCACGTCGCTGCTCATGTCGGAGTGGGCGGCCACTTCAGGTATCTCCCTCCGGGCGTTCTGGGCCCGCCGGGCCAAACGCCTCCTGCCCGCCCTCGGGGTGCTCCTAGTGGCGGTCACCCTCCTGGCCGCCTGCCTGGCCCGCCACAGCCTGGCCCGCCTGCAGGTCGACGTGCCGGCGGCCATGTTCTACGTCATGAACTGGCGGCTGGTGTTCCAGCACCAGTCCTACGTGGCCTCCTTCGGCCGGCCGCCTCTGCTCCAGCACCTGTGGTCGCTGTCGGTGGAGGAGCAGTTCTACCTGCTGTGGCCCCTGGCCCTGCTGTTCCTGCGCCGCCGGTTGAGCAACACCCGTATCGCGGTCCTGGCCGCCGGCGGGGCCGCGATCTCGGCCGCCGTGATGGCCGGCCTGTACACGCCGGGGCGGGACCCGTCCGGGGTGTACTTCAGCAGCGTCACCCACGCCGGGGGACTCCTGATCGGATGCGCCCTGGCCGCCGCGGTACCACCCTGGCGGATGGCCGCCACCGTCACCCCCCAGGCCCGCCGGCTGCTCGAGCGGACCGGCGCGGCGGCCCTGGCGGTGGTGCTGCTCGGCCTGATCGCCTTCGGCTTCTACTCGCCGGTCACCTACCGGGGCGGCATGCTCCTCGTGGACGTGGCCACCGCCGTGCTGGTCGCCACGGTGGCCCACCCGGCCAGCCGCCTGGGGCCGCTGCTCAGCCGCCAGCCGCTCAGGTGGGCCGGACTGCGGTCCTACTCGCTGTACCTGTGGCACTGGCCGATCTTCCAGCTCACCCGGCCCGGGGTGGACGTCCCGGGCCCGGGCTGGGCGGTGCTGATCCTCCGCGTGGCCCTCACGGCAGCTGCGGCCGAGGCCTCCTACCGCTTCGTCGAGCAGCCCTGGCGGAGCGGCCGGGCCCTCTTCGCCCTGAAGGTGCGACTGGCCAGCTGGTCGCACCGCACCACCGCCGTGGCCGCGGCCGCGCCCCTGGCCGCCGTCGGGCTCATCCTGGCCACCGCTCCGGGCCCGGCCGAGCCGGCCATCCTGGCCGAGGGTTCCACCCCCGCCGCCCGCCAGGTGCTGACCCGCTCCGTCCCCAGCCCGGCAGCCGACGCCTACCCCGACCCCGCCCGGGGGGCCGGGCCCGGCACCATCACCGCGTCGGGTCGCTGGCTGCGCCCCCATGTCGCGTGGATCACGACCACGACCACGGCCCCTCCTCCCGCCACCACCTCAGCCCCGCCCCCCACCACGCCGCCCACGACCGCCGCCCCGGCGGCGGCGCCGGCCGTGCCGGCCAGCGCGGAGCCGGTGCTGGCCATAGGCGACTCCGTGCTCCTGGCCGCCAGCCCGGCGCTGACCAGCATGCTCGGGCCCCAGATCACCATCGACGCCCAGGTGGGCCGCCAGGTCACCGCCGGGCTGCAACGACTGGCCGCCTACCGGGCGAGCGGTGCCCTGAGCCACTACCACTCCGTTGTCATCGATCTGGGCACCAACGGGGCGTTCCGGCCCCAGGACTTCCAGCAGCTGGTCCAGCTGGTCGCGGGGGTGCCGAGGGTGGTCGTCTACGACGTGCACGCGGCCCGCTCGTGGGCCGCCCTCAGCAACTCCACCATCCAGTCCGGGGTGGCCTCCCACCCCGGACAGATGGTGCTGGTCCACTGGAACAGCGCGGCGGGCGCGCCCGACGTGCTGTACCCCGACGGTATCCACCCCAACAGCGCCGGCGACCAGGTCTACGCCCGCCTGCTGGGCTCCGCCCTGGCCGCCGCGCCCTGACCGCCTGGTGAGTCCGGTCCGGGTGGCTCAGCGACTGTCGGCGCCGGAGGCCAGCTCCTCCCGGATGACCCGGCGCAGCAGCTTGCCGGTCTCGTTGTAGGGCATCTCCGAGCGGAACTGGATGACCTGCGGCGCCCGCGTCGAGCGCAGTCGGTCCGACACCCAGTTCCTCAGCTCCTCCGCGGCGGCCCGCGCCCCGGGCTGCAGGACCACTGCGGCGGCCACCGCCTCCCCCCACTCGGGGTCGGGTATCCCGACCACGGCGGCGTCGGCCACCGCCGGGTGCTGCACCAGGGCGTCCTCGATCTCGCCCGGGGACAGGTTCTCCCCGCCCCGGACGATGACGTCGTCCAACCGGCCGTCGAGGAACAGGAACCCCTCGCCGTCCACCCAACCGGCGTCGCGGGTGCGAAACCAGCCGTCCCCGCTGAGGGCGCTGTGGCCCAGGTACTCGCCGGCGACCTGCTCGCCGCGCACCCAGATCTCCCCCCTCCCACCGGGCGGGACCTCCCGGCCCGCGGGGTCGCATATGCGGACCTCCACCGCCGGCAGGGGCCGCCCGACGGATCCCAGCCGGGCCCGCTCGCCCGGGTCGTCGCTGGCGAGGGCCCGGCGGTGGTCCTCGGGGGTGAGAACGGCCACGGTGGAGCTGGTCTCGGTGAGGCCGTAGGCGTTGACGAAGGCCACGTCGGGGAGCACCTTCATGGCCCGTTCGATGACCTCCACCGGCATGCGCCCCCCGCCGTAGGAGAGGTGGCGCAGAGTCCCCAGGTCGGGGCCGGCCTCGGTGACGCGGTCCAGGATGCGCCCCAGCATGGTGGGTACGACCATGGCCTGGGTGATCCGCTCCGACTCGACCGCCCGGACCCATTCGCCGGGGTCGAAACCCGGGAGGTAGAAGATCCGCCGTCCTCCGTAGAGTGATGACAGGATCGATGACACACCGGCGATGTGGTACGGCGGGACGCTCACCAGCTGGGCCTCGTCCTCGGCCGCGCCCAGGTACTCGACGCTGCCGATGATGTAGGAGACCAGATGCCGGTGGCGCAGCACGGCGGCCTTGGGCTCACCGGTGGTGCCGCTGGTGAAGAGCAGGACGGCCACTGCTTCGGGGTCGACCCACGGCAGTTCCGCCGGGGCTTCTGCGGGGGCCTCTGCGGGGGCTGCTGCCGGGGCGGTGGCGCCGATCCGGTCCAGGTAGTCGGAGCGCGACACCACCTCGAGGCCCTCCACCCCGGCCACCCGGTCGACCATGTCGTCGCCAACCACCGCCACGCCCGGCACCCGGGCGAGGATCGCCCGCAGCTGCTCGTCGGTCAGCCGGTAGTTGACCGGCACGAACGGGATGCCGGCCAGAGCGGCCCCGAAGAGGGCCAGCGGCACGGCCTCGGAGTTGACATCCACCAGGACCACATGGGCGGCCCCGGACCCGGTGAACATCGCCGCCGACCGCCGGGCCGCAGCCAGCACCCCGGCCGCGGCCATACCTCCCGAGCGCGACCCGAGCACCACCCGGTCCCCGGCCCCCTCGGAGACCATCTCGAGCAGCATCGCCACGTTCATTCGATCCGTCGCCCTCCCACTGGACCAGAGAGAGGAAGGATACTTTGACCGCCTCCGGGCTTACGGCAAAAGGGCGTTCGGCCCTACTGGCCCAAACGGACCATCCGTATTTTGACCGATATGGCCGCCGCGGGCGGCCGGTCAGGAGGCAGCCGGATGAAGGCCATCGTCTACCACGGCCCGGGCCAGAAGTCCTGGGACGAGGTCCCCGACCCGGTGATCGAAGCCGACACCGACGCAGTGGTCCGGGTCGATTCGACCACCATCTGCGGGACCGACCTGCACATTCTCAAAGGCGACGTTCCCGAGGTGCAACCGGGGCGGATCCTCGGCCACGAGGCGGTGGGCACCGTGGAGAGCGTGGGTTCGGGGGTGCACCGGGTCAAGCCCGGCGACCGGGTGCTGGTCTCGTGCATCAGCTCCTGCGGCACCTGCCGCTACTGCCGGGAGAGCAGGTACGGCCAGTGCCTGGGCGGCGGGGGATGGATCCTCGGTCATCTCATCGACGGGACACAGGCGGAGTACGTACGGGTGCCCTTCGCCGACACCTCCACCTACCCGGCCCCTCCCGGGGTCAGCGACGAGGCACTGCTCATGGTGTCCGACATCCTCCCCACCGGCTACGAGGTCGGCGTCCTCAACGGCCAGGTCCGACCGGGGGACGTGGTGGCCGTGGTCGGCGCCGGGCCGATCGGCCTGTCCGCCATCATGGGCAGCCGGCTCTACAGCCCGTCGCACATCGTGGCGGTGGACATGGCCGATGCCCGGCTCGAGGCGGCCAAGCAGTTCGGCGCCGACATCATCGTCAACAACGCCAGGCAGGACCCGCTCGAGGCGATCAGGAGCGTGACCGGTGGCCTCGGCGCCGACGTGGCCATTGAGGCTGTCGGGGTACCCGAGACCTTCGAGCTGGCGGCCAGCGTGGTGCGCCCCGGCGGGCGGATCGCCAACATCGGCGTGCACGGCCGGCCGGCCATGCTCCACCTCGAGGACCTCTGGACCAGGGACGTCACGATCACCACCGGGCTGGTCGACGCCTACTCCACCGACACGTTCCTCAAGCTGCTCAGGGGCCACCAGCTCGACGCCGAGCGCTTCGTCACCCACCGCTTCCATCTCGACGAGTTCGAGCGGGCCTACGACGTGTTCAGCCGGGCCGCGGAGACCAGCGCGCTGAAGGTGTTCGTGTCGAGGGCGTGACCACCTCACCCACCGGTCGGCCCACAGCCCGACCGGCAACGGCCGGGCAGAGGGCCCGGAGAGACGGCAAGGAGAGACCATGACGGCCAAGCTGGTCGGAGCCAGCGTGTGGGAGGAAACGCTCTACGGGCACCTCACCACCCACGAGGAGGACGAACGGGAGCTGCTGATCGAGTACCAGCAGGCGGCCCAGCAGTCCCGGTCACCGGCGTTCGCCTACCTGGTATCGCTCATCGTCGAGGACGAGGTCCGCCACCACCGGCTCTTCGCCGACCTGGCCGAATCCCTGCGAGCCGACGCCGAGCTGCGGTCAGGGGAGCCCAGGATCCCCAGGCTCGACGGGTGGGGTCCCGACCCGGCGCGGATAGTCGAGCTGTCCGAGCGGCTCATGGACCACGAGCGCCAGGACCTCAAGCTGCTGCACCACCTGCGCCGGGAGATGACCGACGTGTCCGACACCACCCTGTGGGATCTCCTGGTCCGACTCATGGAGGCGGACACCACCAAGCACATCGAGATCCTCGAGTTCGCCCGGCGCCATGCCCGGCGCACCCGGCACTGAGCACGCACCGCCACCCACACCGCCACCCAGAAGGAGAGATTCCATGGCAGAAGAGAGGCACAACAAGGTCGTCGTGGGCTACGACGGCTCCGACGGGTCCCGGGCAGCCCTCATGTGGGCGGCCGAGGAAGCGGGCTTCCGGCACTGGCCGCTCGAGGCGGTGCGGGCCTGGACGCCTGGCGAGTTCGGCACGGACGAGGAGTTGAGCGACTACACCCAGACCCACCTGGAGAAGGAGGTGTCGGAGGCCCTGGCCGGCCGGGACGTGGCGTGGACCGCAGTGGCCGAGCGGGGCGCGGCCGGCAAGGTCCTCCAGGAGCGGGCCGCGGACGCCCGGATGGTCGTGGTCGGCTCGCGGGGCCACGGCGCGCTGAGCGGACTGCTGCTCGGGTCGGTCAGCTCCCACGTGGCCACCCACTCGGGGGCCGCGGTGGTGGTCATCGTCAAGGAGGCGGTCTGAGTAGTGGCCCCCTCTGAGCCGGCCGCGGTGCGGGCCATCGTGGTCGGGGTGGACGGGTCGGCCAACAGCCGGGCGGCCGTCGAGTGGGCCGCCCGGTTGGCGGCCGGGCTCGGCGCCGAGGTGGTGGCGGTGCACGCCCTGGGACTCCTGGAACGTCTCGACCCGGGAGAGGAGCCGGCCCCGGCGGAGGGGCACCTGGAGCGCATCGAGGAGCTGTTCAGCCGGGACTGGTGCGAGCCGTTGAGGACGGCCGGTGTGGCGCACCGTCGGGAGCTGCGCTACGGACCTCCGGTGCAGACCCTGCTCGACGCGGCCGAAGCCGACGGAGCCGATCTGCTGGTGGTGGGCAGCCGCGGCTGCGGGGGCTCCAGCGCCCTGCTGCTCGGGAGCACCAGCAGCAGGCTGGCCAACTCGTCGGTCCGGCCGGTGCTGATAGTGCCTCTGACGGTGGCGGGGCCGCCCGGGTGAGGCGAGCCGAGGGCCGGCTCGGCCGCGGCCGCAGCGGGGGCGGCGGTCGCGGGCCGGAGGGGCGGGCAGCCGCAGCGGGGGCGGGCGGCCGCCCGGCCCCTCACACTTGCGGGAACTGTTCACCGGGACGGGTCCGCGCGGATCCGGTGAACAGTTGAGCGCTCCATACGGGGGTCAACTGTTCACGGGGCGTCGTCGGCCGCGTCCGGTGAACAGTTGGCGGGGGCGGGCGGACCGGCCGGGCGGTCAGGCGTGGCGGCCGGCGGAGACGGCCCCACTGACCGGGGCGATGCGCGGGCCGGCCAGGCCGGGCGGGATGATCACCACGGGGCAGTGGGCCTGGGACACCAGACCCTTGCTCACCGAACCGAGCAGGGAGCTGCGGACCGACCCGTGGCCGTGGCTGCCCACCACCAGCATGGCGGCGTTGGCCGAGATCTCGGCCAGGGCCCCGGCCGGCGATCCCTCGACCAGCCAGGTGAGGACCGTCACCCCCGACGCCCGGGCCCGGCGGGCCGACTGCTCCAGGACGTGGCGCCCGGCGGTGTAGGGATCGTTCTGGCCGAAGAGGGACATGGGGCTGTTGACCACGCTCGAGCTCCAGTGCCACACGTTGACCAGGAGCAGCTGCCTGGCGCTGCGCACGGCCTCGGCGGCGGCCCAGTCCAGGGCGGCGTCGCTGTACTCCGAGGCGTCCACGCCCACCACGATGGTGTCACGGTCCACTTTCGTCATGGTGCTGTACCTCCCGCGGTTCTCCCTACCTGACAGCCTGGTCCGCCCGGCGGCCGGCCGATACGGTCGAATGTCACCATCCGCCCGGCAGCTGACTTTGGACCCTGCCGTAGGGCACGGAGGGAGCGGATGATCGGGGCGTGGAGGAATTCCAGGCGCGCCAGACCCATGTGTCCCGCCTGATCTTCACCGCCGAGCGGGTCTACAAGGTGAAGCGGCCGGTGCGATTCGGCTTCCTGGACTTCTCCACGGTCGAGGGGCGTCGCCGGGCGTGCCGGGACGAGGTGGAGCTGAACCGCAGGCTGGCCCCCGATGTGTACGAGGGCGTCGGGGAGTACACGGGGCCGGACGGGCGCAGCGAGCCGGTGGTGGTGATGCGCCGCCTGCCCGACAGCCGACGCCTGTCGGTGCTGGTCCGGCGGGACCATCCGGCCCTGGTCTCCATGCTCACCGAGGTGGCGGCCACGCTGGCCGGGTTCCACATGCGGGCCCGGCGGGGCGGGGACATAGACCGGGACTGCACCGCCGCGGCCCAGAACGAGCTGTGGATGACCAACCTGGACGAGCTGCGGGTGCTCGGCCGCGACGTCGTCGACCCCGAGGCGGTCGACGCAGCGTGGGAGGCAGCCACCATGTACATCGCCGGCCGCAGACTGCTCTTCGACGAACGCATCGCCCGGGGGGCGGCCGTGGACGGGCACGGCGATCTCATGTGCGACGACACCTTCGCCCTCGACGACGGACCGCGCATCCTGGACTGCCTGGAGTTCGACCCCCGGATGCGCCACGTCGACGGCCTCCTCGACGCGGCCTCGCTGGCCATGGACCTGGAGCACCTGGGCCGCCCGGATCTGGCGGCGACGTTCCTCGGGGCCTACCGGGAGCTCTCCGGCGACGACTGGCCGGATTCCCTCGCCCACCTCTACATCGCCTACCGGGCGACCGTTAGGGCCAAGGTGGCGGCCATCTCGGCCGGTGACGGGGAGAGCTGGAACCGGGCCGAGGTGGACCGGGCCCGGGCCCTTCTCGGCCAGGCGCTGTCCCACCTGAGGAAAGCCACGGTGCGGCTGGTCGTCGTCGGTGGGCTCCCCGGGACCGGCAAGACCACGCTGGCCCACCGATTGGCGATGGCCACCGGCTGGCCGGTCCTGTCCTCGGACGTGGTGCGCAAGCGGCTGGCCGGACTCGATCCCGAGGCCGACGCATCGGCCGCCTTCGGCGCCGGCATCTACTCCGACGTCATGACCGCCACGGTCTACGAGGCGCTCCTGGAGGAGGCCGAGCTCCACCTTGTTCTCGGCCGGTCGGTGATCGTCGACGCATCGTGGATCCGCCAGTGCTGGCGCGACGCCGCCCGGGAGGCGGCCGAGCGCAGCCTGGCGGAGTACCTGCCCATCCGGTGCCGGGTGCCGGGCGACGTGGCCCGGGCCCGGATAGGCCGGCGGGCCCGGGCCGGGGCGCAGCCCTCCGACGCCACCGCGTCCATACACGACGAGATGGCGACGGCTCTCGAGCCGTGGACCGACGCCGTCAGCGTCGACACCTCAGCCGGGGTGGAGGAACCCCTGCAGATCATTCTGGAGGCCATCGACCAGGGAGCCTGACCTCCCGGCGGCCCCGCCGGCCGCCGGGCCGGCTGAGCGGGGCGCGCCGCTGCGCCGCCCGGCGGGGCGGCGCACCGGCACGACCGGTCTGTGGAGTCAGGCGGTGATGGGGATCTTCTTGGCCGCAGGCTTGGTCTCGGGCCGCTTCGGCAGGGCCACCTTGACCTCGAGCACCCCGTCCCTGTAGCTGGCGGTGATGTCGGACTGGGTGGCGCCCTCGGGCAGCTGCAGGTGCCGGTGGAACGACCCGTAGCGGAACTCGCGGTGGAAGTAGTCCTTCTCCTGCCTGGTCTGTTCCTCGTGGCGCTCCGCTTCGATGTTCAACACGTCGTCCTCGACGGTGATCTGCACGTCACGCTCGGGGTCCACACCCGGGATCTCAGCCTTGATCACCAGGTTCCCGTCAGCCTGGAACTCCTCCACCTGGAGCAGGTTTCCGAAGGTCCCCGGCCACATGAGCATGGGCCTGTGCAACAGGTCCGGCCAGCGACCGAACAGCCGGTCGAACATGTCGGGGGTGGCCTCCTCTTCCTTCTTGATCAGTGCCATCTGCAACTCCCTTCGTCTGCTGCCGGCCATTGTCCCGGCCGCTCCGGCGCGCCGGTAGGGCCGAACATCCCAACGGTGCCCAACGGCACCCGCGGGACGGCGGCTCGGGTAGGTTTCCGGCATGCAGGCCTGGAGCGTCGCCGCACCCGGCCCGGTGGCCACCCGGCCCCTGCGGCGGGTGACGGTCCCCGACCCGGAGCCGGGGCCCGGGGAGGTCCGGGTCAGGATCACCGTGTGCGGCGTGTGCCGCACCGACCTCCACCTGGCCGAGGGCGACCTGCCGCCGCACCGGCCGGGTACCGTGCCCGGCCACGAGGTGGTCGGCCACGTCGACCGGTTGGGGCCGGGCTGCTCCCGCCTCCGCCCGGGCCAGCGCGTCGGCATCGCGTGGCTGGCCTCCACGTGCGGCAGGTGCCGGTTCTGCCGTTCCGGGCGGGAGAACCTGTGCCTGTCACCCCGCTTCACCGGGTGGGACCGCGACGGAGGGTTCGCGGAGTTCGCGGTGGCCGACGAGGACTTCGTGTACGCGCTGCCGGACGGGTTCGACGACGTGGCCGCCGCCCCACTCCTCTGTGCCGGCATCATCGGCTTCCGGGCCCTCCGGCGCTGCGAGCTGCCTCCACGGGGCCGGCTGGGCATATACGGGTTCGGGGCGTCGGCCCACCTGACCGCCCAGGTCGCCATCGCCGAGGGCGCGGAGGTGCACGTGATGACCCGCTCCCAGGCGGCCCGGGAGCTGGCCCTGCGGCTGGGGGCCGCGTCGGCGGGCGCCGCCGCCGACCCCCCGCCGGTGCCGCTGGACTCGGCCATCCTGTTCGCGCCGGTCGGTGACCTGGTGCTCCCGGCGCTGGCCGCCCTGGACCGCGGCGGCACCCTGGCCGTGGCCGGCATACACCTGACCGACATCCCGAGCCTCGACTACCAGCACCACCTGTTCCAGGAGCGGACCCTGCGCAGCGTGACGGCCAACACCCGCGCCGACGGGGTCGAGCTTCTGGAGCGGGCCGGCCGCATCGGTCTGCGCCCCACCACCACCGTCTACCCGTTCGAGCAGGCCGACCGGGCGCTGGCCGACCTGGAGGCCGACCGGGTCAACGGCGCGGCCGTGATCCGGGTGAGCGACTCCTAGACGCTCACCCGGTCCGGGCACCCCACGACCGGGAGGCCGAAGGTCTCTGTCCGCGTCTCCGCCACCAAACGACAATCGGGTTGACGGAACCTGACCCGACGGACCGACCGCCGGGCGGGCGCCGGCAGGAGGACCGATCGTCATGCGCATCCCCGACCGGGGGGCGGCCGGGCGCCTTCTCGCCCACGCGGTGAGCCGCCACGACTTCGATGACCCGGTGGTGATCGGCCTGGGTTCGGGGGGCCTGGCCGTAGGAGCGGAGGTGGCCCGGGCGCTCGGGTGCCCGCTCGACATCATCGACGTCGAGGAGCTGGGAGCCGGAGACCCGCTGCACCCGAACCGGGTGTTCGGCGCGGTGTCGGGTGGGGGGCACCTTCTGATACGACCCGAGACCCTCGATCGCATAACCCGGGGGGCACAGGCCCTGAAGCAGGCCGTCGAGCGGGCCCGCCGGTCGTCCGGCGACGGCCACCACCGGGCGGGCGGCCGGGGCGGGACGGTCCCGACGGGCTGGCGGACGGTCATCCTGATCGATGACGCCACGTCGTCGCGCGACACGGTGGCGGCGGCCGTGGACCTGGTGAGAGCCGGCCGACCGGCCCGGGTGGTACTGGCCGTCCCGAGCGCGCCCCGCGAGAGCCTCGACGAGCTGGAGCGTCTGGTCGGCGAGGTGATCGCCGGCTCGGTCGTGCCGTGGACCGAGTGGTTCCGGTGGCACGGGCGACCCTACGAGGACGACTCGGTGCCGGACCCCGAGCAGGTCGAGGTGCTGCTGCACAGCTGATGCCCCGCATGGGCCGGTCCGGGACGTTCGCCCCTGTTGGGGCGGCCCCGGGACGGAACATGGTGGGGCCACGATGGATGAGCGGACGACAGCGGCCATGTTCAGCACCAGGTTCCACGGCCGGGGTGGCCAGGGCGTGGTGACCGCGGCGGAGATGCTGGCGGTTGCGGCCTTCCTGGACGGCTCCTTCGCCCAGGCCTTCCCCAACTTCGGCTCGGAGCGCATGGGCGCCCCGGTGGTGTCCTACTGCCGGGTCAGCGCCGGGCCCATCCGCACCCACGAGCCGGTGGAGAACGCCGACGCGGTGGTCATCCAGGATCCCACCCTGCTGCACGAGGTCGACCTGTTCGCCGGGCTGGGCGGCGACGGCTACGTCCTGATCAACAGCTCCCGGGCGCCGGCGGAGCTGGGCCTGGCGGACCTGGAGACGCACCTGCGGCCGGGCCGGCTGGTGACCCTGCCGGCCAACGAGATCGGCCAGCGGTTCCTGGGCCGGCCCCGGGCCAACACCGCCCTCCTGGCGGCGCTGGCGGCACTGACCGGGGTGGCGTCGGTGAACTCGGTGACCTCGGCCATCAGGCGGCGCTTCGGCGGCCCGGTGGGCGAGGCCAACGCGGCGGCCGCGGAGGCCGCGGTCCGATCGCTGCGCCGGAGCCAGGTGGTGACGGGGCGTGCTTGAGCAGATCGAGGGATCCCAGGCCATCGCCCGGGTGGTGGAGGCGTGCCGGCCCCAGGTGGTGTGCGCCTACCCGATAACCCCCCAGACCCACATCGTCGAGGCGCTGGGGGCCCGCGCCAAGTCCGGGGCGATGCCCGGCTGCCGCTTCATGAACGTCGAGTCGGAGTTCGCGGCCATGTCGGTGGCCATCGGGGCGTCGGCGGCCGGGGCCCGGGCCTACACCGCCACCGCCAGCCAGGGCCTGCTGTTCATGACCGAGGCGGTCTACAACGCCGCGGGCCTGGGGCTGCCGATCGTGATGACCGTCGCCAACCGGGCGGTGGGCGCCCCCATCAACATCTGGAACGACCACAGCGACTCGATGGCGCTGCGCGACGCCGGGTGGGTGCAGCTGTTCGCCGCTGACAACCAGGAGGCGGTGGACCTGCACCCGCAGGCGTTCCGCCTGGCCGAGGAGCTGTCGGTACCGGTGATGGTGTGCGTGGACGGTTTCGTGCTGACCCACGCGGTGGAGAGGATCGACGTCCCGGACCAGGCCCAGGTGGACGCATTCCTGCCGCCGTTCGTACCCCGCCAGTCCCTCGACCCGGAGTCGCCGCTCACCATCGGGGCCATGGTCGGCCCCGAGGCCTTCACGGAGGTCCGGTACCTGGCCCACATGACCATGAAGCAGGTGGAGGAGGTCGTCCCGGGCGTGGCGGAGGAGTACGGGAGGGCGGTCGGCCGCTACCGGTCGCCCTTTTTCACCGAGTACCTCACCGACGGTGCCGAGACCATCGTGGTGTCATCCGGCTCGGTGGGCGGGACCCTCTGCGACGTGGTCGACGAGCTGCGCGCCGACGGGTGGCCGATCGGAGCGCTCAGCCTCACGATGTTCCGGCCGTTCCCCCTCGACCCGCTGAGGGCCCGCCTGGCCGGGGCCCGACGGGTCGTCACCGTCGACCGGGCGGTGGCCGCCGGGGGCAGCGGCTACCTGCACGCCGACATCCGACCGGCGGCGCCCCCCGGGAGCCGGTTGACCGACGTGGTGGCCGGGCTGGGCGGCCGGCCGGTGACCCACGGCTCGCTGCGGGACCACCTGGTGGCGGCCCTGCGCGACGAGGTGGCGGAGCTCACCTTCATGGACCTGCGGATCGGCCCCGGCGTGCCGGCCGGCACCGACGGTCTTCAGCGGCGCTAGGAGGCACGGCCGTGGCATCGGAGAGAGTGCGGTTCTACCAGGTGGGCAGCTTCGCGGCCGGCAACCGGCTGCTCGACCGCTCCCTGCTCACGGTCCAGGCCGACGGCGAGCGGAACAACTCCCTCAACTCCGGTCACCGGGCCTGCCAGGGCTGCGGCGAGGCGCTCGGCGCCCGTTACGTCCTCGACGCCGCGGTGAGAGCCACCGGGGGGCAGCTGGTGGTGGTCAACGCCACCGGGTGCCTGGAGGTGTTCTCCACCCCCTACCCGGAGAGCTCCTGGCGGGTGCCGTGGCTGCACTCGCTGTTCGGCAACACCGCGGCCGCAGCGAGCGGGGTGGCCGCGGCCCTCGACGCCCAGGGGCGCACCGACGTGCGGGTGCTGGCCCAGGGCGGTGACGGCGGGACGGTCGACATCGGGATGGGCTGCCTGTCGGGCATGTTCGAGCGCAACGACGACGTGCTCTACGTCTGCTACGACAACGAGGCGTACATGAACACCGGGGTGCAGCGCTCCGGCGCCACCCCGCCGGCGGCCCGCACCGCCACCACTGAGGCGGTGGGACCCGACCCGGGCAACGCCTTCGGCCAGGGCAAGAGCCTGCCCCGCATCGCCATGGCCCACGGGATCCCCTACGTGGCCACTGCGACCGTCGCCGACCTACACGACCTGGAGCAGAAGGTCGAGGAGGCCATGGCCGTGCGCGGCGCCCGGTACATACACGTGCTGGTCCCCTGTCCGCTCGGCTGGGGCAGCGCCACCGGCGAGACGGTCAAGGTGGCCCGGCTGGCCGCCGAGTCCGGACTGTTCCCGGTGTTCACGGCCCGCCACGGCGAGGTCGTCGACCGCCGGCCGATACGCCGCCGGGTCCCGGTGGAGGACTACCTGATCCGCCAGACCCGCTACCGGCACCTGTTCCAGCCGATATGGCGCACCGACGTGATCGGGCGCATCCAGGCCGCGGCCGACGACAACGTCGCCCGTTACGGTCTCGAGACCCCGGAGGAGCCATGACCGCCCCGAGACCTTTCGCCATCACCCTGGAGGTCGGCTCGAGCCTGGCCAACCGGACCGGCAACTGGAGGACCGAGCGCCCCGTCTACGTGGACCGGCTGGCGCCGTGCAACCAGGCCTGCCCGGCCGGGGAGGACACCCAGGGCTGGCTGTACCGGGCCGAGGAGGGCGATTACCGGGGGGCGTGGGAGCGGCTGGTGGAGTCGAACCCGTTCCCGGCCGTGATGGGCCGGGTGTGCTACCGGCCGTGCGAGACGGCGTGCAACCGGGCCCAGCTGGACCAGCCGGTCGGCATCAACGCGGTGGAGCGGTTCCTCGGGGACGAGGCCCTCAGGCGGCGGTGGGAGCTCCCCCCGCCCGGCCGCCCCACCGGCCGCAAGGTGCTGGTGGTGGGGGCCGGCCCGTGCGGTTTGTCGGCCGCCTACCACCTGCGCCGCTTCGGGCACGCGGTGACGGTGCTCGACGCCGGGGACCGCCCCGGAGGGATGATGGACGCCGGGATACCGGCCTACCGGCTGCCCCGCCGGATCCTCGACGCCGAGGTGGAGCGCATCCTGGCCCTGGGTGTGGAGGTCGTCCTCGACACCCGGGTCTCGAACGTGGAGGAGGCGGCGCGGGGCTACGACGCGGCGCTGGTGGCGGTGGGGGCGCAGGTCAGCCACCGCACCGAGATCCCGGCCGGCGACTCCGCCCGGATCCTCGACGCCCTCACCCTGCTGCGCCGGGCCGGCACCAGGGCCGACCTGCACCTCGGGCGTACCGTGGCGGTCTACGGAGGGGGTGACACCGCCCTGGACGCGGCGCGCACCGCCCTGCGCATGGGGGCCACCGAATCGGTGGTGATCTACCGCCGGGACCGGGACCACATGCCGGCCCACGACGAGGAGGTGCGCGAGGCCACCGACGAGGGCATCCGGCTGCAGTGGCTGTCGACCGTGCGCCGGGCCGATGCCGGGCGGCTGGTGATCGAGAAGATGCGCCTGGACGACCACGGCCGACCCCGGCCCACCGGTGAGCTCGAGGAGCTGGCGGCCGACAGCCTGGTGCTGGCGGTGGGCCAGGACACGGACCTGTCGCTGGTCGAGGGGGTGGACGGCATAGCCGTGGACGACGGGGTGATCGGGGTGGGGGCCGACCTCATGACCGGCCATCCCGGGATCTTCGCCGGCGGCGACGCCGCCTCCGGGGAGCGGTCGGTGACCAAGGCGGTCGGCCACGGCGCCCGGGCGGCCCGCCACATCAACGGCTGGCTGACCGGCGTGGCCCACCACGACGGCGACGGGCGCCAGCCGGCCACCTTCGACCGGCTCAACCTCTGGTACTACTCCGACGCCCCGAGGACGGTTCAGCCGGAGCTCGACGCCATCCGCCGCCGGGGGGTGTTCGACGAGGTGGTGGGCGGCCTGGACGAGACCAACGCCCTCTTCGAGGCCCGCCGCTGCATGTCGTGCGGCAACTGTCTGGAGTGCGACAACTGCTACGGCGTGTGCCCGGACAACGCGGTGATCAAGCTGGGCCCGGGAGAGCGCTACGCCATCAACTACGACTACTGCAAGGGGTGCGGGATCTGCGTCACCGAGTGCCCGTGCGGGGCCATCGAGATGCAGCCCGAGACCACCTGAGGACGCCACCACGGCGGGCGCCGGCGCCCGGGGTACGGCCGTCGCCGGGGCGCCGCCCGGGCCGGGGCGCCGACTACCGCCAGTCGGTGTCCTTGAGGAAGAACGGCTCGGGCTCGGGCTCCTCGGCGGTGGTCCGGTCGGCCACCTCCAGCACCCCGGGGACCTGGGCCACGATGGTGGCCACCACGTGGCGGTCCGACGGGTGGAGGACGGTCCCGGTGAGGACGACCACCCCGTCGTCCACATGGTGGACGACCCGGTGGCCCTCGGGGGCCCACGACGGGTCCTTCAGCAGCTCGGTGATCCGCTCCGAGATCTCCCGGTCCGGGCGGTCGTAGAGGTGCAGCAGGTCGTGTCGCGACACCATGCCGACCAGCCGACCCCGGTCCACCACCGGCAGGCTACGGACGTCGGTGCGCAGCATCCGCCGGGCCGCGGCCCCGACCGGTTCGACCGGGCCGCAGGAGATCACTTCGGTGGTCATGATCTCCCCGGCGGTCAGCCCCCCGGCCTTCTGGGCCCAGTGCCGGCGGTGCTCCACGAGGGTGTCGTCGAGCAGCCCGGCCAGGTGCCGGCTCCGCACCGCCGGGTAGCCGCCCCGGCTGATGAGGTCGGCCTCCCCCACCACGCCGACGATCCGGTCACCCACGTCGACCACCGGCACCGCGCGGATGTCGTGGGTGAGCAGCAGGTGGGCGATGTCCTTGACCGTGGCCGTCGGCTCCACCGTGACCGGATCGGCCGTCATCACGTCGCGGACCAGCACCGGCAGGAACGGGAGCGGGCGGGGCTCGGCCAGCGACGTGGTGGGGAAGATCTTGGCCTGCTCCGAGGGGGGCATGTCCGGACGGCTCCTTCCTGGTGTTCGCTCACGCGGTCGGCGGTTCACGGCGCGCCTCTTTCAGCCCCGGCCCCATCCGCCGGCGGTCGGCCGGGTGGCCGGGAGGCGAGGGACCGGTGGGCGGCCTCCAGCACCAGGCGCTGCTCGGCCCGGGCGATGGCGGAGCGGGCGGCCGGCACGGCAGCCGGGTCGACCGACACCGATGTGATCCCGAACCGGACCAGGTGCTCGGCGAAGTCGGGGCGGTTGCTCGGCGCCTGCCCGCACAGGGAGCAGGTGATCCCGGCCTGCCGGCTGGCGGTGACGATCCTCTCGATGGCGTCGAGCACGGCGGCGTCGGCCTCGTCGAACAGTTCGGCGCAGGTCTCCGAGTCCCGGTCCACGCCGAGCATCAGCTGGGTCAGGTCGTTGGATCCGATCGACACCCCGTCTATGCCGAGCGCGGCGTACTCGGGGATGCGGTAGGCGACCGACGGCACCTCGGCCATCACCCACCGGCGCAGGCCCCGCTGGCGGCCCAGGGGGCTGCGGTCGATCAGGTCGAGGCACTCCTCGAGCTCCCATTTGGTGCGGACGAAGGGGATCATGAGATGGAGGTTCGGGGTCTCCTCCCGGACCCGGGCCAGTATCTCGGTCTCCACCATGAACAGCTCCGGCTCCTTGACGTAGCGGAAGCAGCCGCGGTAGCCGATCATCGGGTTGTCCTCCGGCGGCTCGAACTCGTCGCCTCCCCGCAGCCCCCGGAACTCGTTGGTCCGGAAGTCGATGGTCCGGTACACGACCGGACGGGGGGCGAAGGCCCGGGTGACCTGGAGCAGCGACGCGGTCATGGCGTCCACCAGTTCGGCCCGCCGGCCCTCGGCCAGCAGCTTGCGGGGGTGCTCTCCCCGGAGGGCGTCGGTGATCATGAACTCGGCCCGCAGCAACCCCACCCCGTCGACCGGCATGGCCGCCGCCTCCTGGGCGTGGCCGGCCATGGCCAGGTTGACGTACAGCAGAGTGGAGGTGGGGACCTCGGTGGCCGGCTCCGCCACCGTCGGGGAGGCCGGCGCCGCCACCGTGGGCACGGCCCCGAGCAGGATGGCCTCGAGGACCCTGCCCCGACCGCCGTCGACGGTGACGCGCTCCCCGGTGCGCAGGACGGTGGTGGCGTTCCTGGTACCCACCACGCAGGGCACCCCGAGCTCCCGGCTGACGATGGCGGCGTGGCAGGTCATGCCGCCGCCGTCGG
>JAKAXN010000406.1 GCA_021816565.1 Actinomycetes bacterium | reverse complement strand
CGACGCGGGCCGGGACGGAGAGCTCCAGGGACATCTCCATCGCCACGACCGGCGCCTAGCTGCCGCTCGTGGCCTCGTCCACCGACCCGCTGATCCGGAAAACGGTGGTCAGGCCGGTGATCTCGAACACCTTGAGGATCCGGGGCTGGGTGCACACCAGGGTCAGATCCCCGTCGTGGCTGCGGAGCCGCTTGAGACCGCCCACCAGCACACCGAGCCCGGTGGAGTCCAGGAAGTCCACACCCTCCAGGTCGGCCACGATCTGGCGGTGACCTTCGCTGACCAGCTCGACCAGCTTCTCCCGCAGGCGAGGCGCGCTGTAGACGTCGACCTCGCCCTTCACGGACAGGACCGTGTAGGGCGACCGGCTGTCATCGACCTGTAAGCCGAGCTCCATGTAGACGCTTCCTCCCGAGTTCGTTGGACTAACCGACCTTACCCCTCCGGGGGGTGATCCGTATCAGGGGCGGTTGCGGCGGCGGGCGGCCAGGCGGGCCTCGGCCAGGTTGAGCTCGACCCGCAGGTACAAGAAGTGGGCGGCGATGGCCAGGGCGATGATCCCGAGGGCCAGCACTGCGACGGGCACGACGTCGGTGTGGGAGCCGGGCTGGCCCACCTTCAGGGCCAGGTCGGACGGGTTGCCGACCACCGCGTTGTTCGATCCGGGGTACTTGATGTTCTGCACCGGGGCGGTCTCGGGGGGGACCGCGGCGGTGCCCACCCCCTCGTTGGGCGGGGCGATCGTGGCGGCGCCGGTGGGGGTGGAGCTGTAGGTGGTGCCCACCGACGACGGCAGGGGGGCCAGACCGGCGGTGGAGAGGGGCTGGCCGCCGCTGCCCGTGGCGGCCGCGGTCAGGGTGACCGCCCCGGGGGCGGCGGCGGTGAGGGGCGATCCGACGGCGTCACCGGCCGCGTCGTCCACCCCGAGGCGCAGCGAGCTGACCGCGTAGGTCCACTTGCCGGGGCCGGGGTGGTCGGTCACCGCCAGCGGCTTGGCGCAGGGGATGGTGGCGCCGGGGCCGAGGCCGTCGACGCTGCAGTAGTAGACCGGCTGCCCGTCGCGGGTGACCACGTATCCGGTCAGATCGGGCTCCGGATCAGCCGACGGCTGCCAGCTGACGGCCACCGAGTCGGCCGTGGCGGTGGCCACGACCTGGCGGGGCGCGGCGGGCGGGACGGCCAGCTGGACCTCGGAGGGCTTCTGCGAGCCGGCCGTGACCTGGTAGGTGCCGTTGAGGATGAACGACTTGTCGGTGAGGCCGCCCGGCCACGGCCAGCACGCCAGCGACTGGCCGACCGGGGCGGTGGCGCCCTTGCACGAGCCGGCCTTGGCCGGATCCAGGGTGACCGACGACGAGGAGGGCTGCGGGGCCGATCCGGCGGTCCCCTTCTTCCAGGCCACCACCACGCTGGGCACCGACTGGCCGGAGGGGTAGGCCACCTCCACCTGCGTCGGGTCGGTGTCGCACGGGGCGCTGTCGGCCACCCCGGCGCCCCGACACGGCAGGACCGCGGTGGTGTCGGAGACCGAAGGCGGGGCCACGGTGGTCGTGGTGGTGGGCGCCACCGTGGTGGTCGTCGTGGGGGCCACCGTGGTGGTCGTCGACGGCGGGGGCGGGGGCGGCGGGACGTAGACGGTGGTGGTGGTCGTGGTCGGCTGCAGGCAGTAGAAGATGTTGGTGCACGACGGCTGGTTGGGCCCCGACACGGTCCGGGCCCGGGCCGGGGTGGAGCCCACCATCGCCGCCACCAGGACCACGCCCAGCACGACCAGCCAGCGCACGGTGGGGCCGGCGGCCCGCCAGGCCCGCATCACAGGGGCGTGGAGGAGCTGACCATCAGGGCCTTGATGACGATGCGCTGGGCCGCCGAGCCCTTCGGGTTGCAGGCCGTGAGGGTCAGCTCGAAGCGTCCGGGGGTGTTGGCCACCACCTGCCAGTCGGTCGGCAGCACCACGAACGGCTTCTGGGAGACCTCGTAGATGCACGACCCGACCGGGGTGGTGAGGACGATCTTGTCGCCCGGCACCAGCCGGTCCACGTTGGCGAAGGGCTTGCCGTAGGTGGTGCGGTGACCGGCGATGGCCACGTCACCCTCCTGGCAGGGCAGCGGCGATTCCGGGTAGTGGCCGGTGCCGGCCTTCAGGTCGCTCTCGCTCACGCCCTGGACGACCACCACGTTGAGACCCAGCTTGGGGATCTGGATGCGCGTCAGGCTCTGGCCGGACTTGATGTCGCCCGACAGGTACGCCTGGCGGATGCCCGGGCTGGCCAGCTCCTTGCTCAGCTTGCCCTGGAGGTCGTTGTGGTAGAAGTCGGTGTACACGGGGTAGGCGAGCATCCCGAGCGCCATCACGATGAGCGCCACCGCGGCGGCGGTGAGGCCGCGGCGGGCTCCCTTCCTGCCGGCCAGCGCTTCGAGTATCCGATCCACCCGTGCCTCCTGCACCCTTTCGATGGTTTTGCCCCGGTACGGAGCGTCAGACTATCCCGGCGGGGGGCGCCGGCGGCCGCGCCGGCGCGTTACCGGAAAGTCAGGCCCGGATCCGGGCTGCTTCCAGATCCCCGACCGTGGAAACCGCCTGGGCGACGGCTTCCCGGCTCACGAGAAGGTTCTGCAGCAGCGCCTCCCCCTCCTGCCAGTCAGAAGTCACATCGGGGATCACGATGCCGAGGGTGCGCAGGGTGGAGCCGTCGGCGATCCCCCCGGCCGCTCCGCCGACCGCCGCTCCCCCGACCGCCGCTCCGCCGACCGCCGCTCCCCCGACCGCCGAGAGGTGCCGGTGGTAGGCACCCCACAGCCGGGGCAGGGCGAAGCGGTACAGGCCGGCCAGCCGGGCCGGCGTGTCGGAGGCCCGCTCCAGCGCGGCGAGGGCCGGGGCCAGGTCCGGGTCGGCGGTGGCAGCCAGGGCGGCCCGGTCGACGTCGGCCAGCACCGGCAGCCGCTCGACCCACTGCTCGGCCCGCCAGGAGTGGTGGTGGCTGTGGCGGTCCAGCATCAGCTTGGCCTCCGGCTCGGCTGTGGTGGTCACCCACCCCCCGGTGATCTCGAACAGCCGCCGCTCCAGCCAGGCGTGGGAGCCGGCCAGTCGGGCCGACTCCTCCAGGGTGGTCGTCACCCGGCGGCGGGCCGGGCGGCCATGCCGTTGAGCACCAGATCCAGGATGGCCTCGAGGACCGAGTCGGCCGGTCCGAAGGGGAAGTCCGGCTTGGAGATGAACAGCGACACCATGCCGTGGATCACCATCCACAGCAGTTCGGCCTTCTTGCCGGCGTCGGGCACCGCGCTGATGGTCCCCTCGGCCGCGGCTGCCGCCAGGTCGGCGGTCACCGCCTCGAGGCCGGCGGTGTCGGCCAGCCTCTCGTCCACGAACCGGTCCGGCGTGTTGTCCGGGCGGCTCATCATCAAGATGCGGTAGTGCTCGGGGTTGTCCATGCCCCAGCGCATGTAGGCGGCCCCCCGCCGCCGGATGCGGTCCCAGGCGTCGGTACCGGCGGCGGCCGCCTCCTCCATGGCCTGGTCCAGCTGCTCGGCCTGCTTCTCGCACACCGCGAACACCAGGTCGTTGCGGTCGGCGAAGTGCAGGTAGATGGAAGGCGGGGTGACCCCCACGGCGGAGGCGATGGCCCGAATGGAGAGCGCGGACTCGTCGTTGGTCTCGATGAGGATCCGCTCGGCGGCGGCCAGGATCTCCTCGCGCAGCTGCTCCCCCTTGCCCCGGGGCGACCGGGTGCGCCGCTGAGGCACTTCCGAGACTGCGCTCACGCTGGCAATGCTAACCGGGGCGTCCCTGCTGCGGCGGGGTGACCGCCGTCGTCCGGGCGCCTTCGGGCGCCGGTGGTGGTCAGCGGTACCGGTTGGTGATCGGCACCCGGCGGTCCCGGCCGAAGGCCTTGGAGGTGACCCTCACCCCCGGCGGGGTCTGACGGCGCTTGTACTCGGCCACGTCAACCAGGCGGACCACCCGGCGGACCAGATCCTCGTCGAAGCCGGCCTCGACCAGCTCGGCCGCCGTCAGGTCCTGCTCGACGTAGGCCATCAGCACCGGGTCCAGGATCTCGTAGGGGGGCAGCGACTGATCGTCGCGCTGGTCCGGGCGCAGCTCCGCCGACGGGGGCTTGGTCAGCACGTCGGGGGGCAGCACCGGCACCGGTCCGGAGCCGTCTCGCCAGTGGCACAACCGGTAGACCATGGTCTTCGGCACGTCCTTGATCACGGCGAAGCCGCCGGCGGTGTCGCCATAGAGGGTGGAGTAGCCGACTGCGGCCTCGCTCTTGTTGCCGGTGGTGAGCACCAACCAGCCCAACTTGTTGGACAGGGCCATGAGGATGACCCCCCGGATACGGCTCTGGACGTTCTCCTCGGTGAGCCCGGGGGCGGTGC
>JAKAXN010000405.1 GCA_021816565.1 Actinomycetes bacterium | reverse complement strand
TAGGCCCGCAGCTGGTCCTGGGCGGCCATGGCCGCGGTGATGGCCTCGTTGCCGATGAACGGCTCCAGGCCGGCGGTGGCCGCCCGGACCAGCGGCTGGAAGGCCATGCGGTCCGCAGCCGGCACCCCGACGAGCTCCCCGATGACCGAGACCGGCAGCGGGAACGCCAGGTCGGCCATGACGTCGCTGTGCCCGGCGGCCGCCATGGCGTCGAGGATGGCGTCGACCGTCGCCTGCACCGACGGGCGCAGGCTCTCGACCCGCTTGGGGGTGAAGGCCCGGTTGGCCAGGCGCCTCAGTCTGGTGTGGTCCGGGGGGTCGGCGAAGAGCATGCTGTCGGAGGCCCGCTCGAAGTACTCCTGGCGCAGCTCGGGGTCGGCCGCGCCCGGCATGACGGTGCTGTTGCGGGCCGCCCGCCCGAGGACGCCGCGGCCCAGCCGGGGGTTGCGCAGGGCCGTCAGGCAGTCCTCGTAGCGGGTGAGCACCAGAGCCCCGGTGGAGCTGCGCATCACCGGTGCCCGGTCCCGGATCAGCCGGTAGTGCGGGTAGGGATCGGCCCGTCCCTCGGGCGTGACCAGCAGGTTGATCAGTGCTGACTCTGCAGTGGCGTCTTCGATGGCGGTCATGACCCTCCCCCGGCGACCGGGGCCGGCGCCCGGTCGACCCACAGTAGATAGCGGGGCGCCGGCTGGGCTACCCAGCCGGACCCTACGCCGCCGGCGGGGCCGGTACCGGAACCGGCGGCGGAGCCCCGACGTAGCGCGCCGACGGCCTGATGATCTGGCGCTGTTCGGCCTGCTCGGCGACATTGGCGCACCAGCCGATCACCCGGCTCACGGCGAAGGTGGGGGTGAACATGTCGCGGGGCAGCCCGCATGCGTCCATCACCACCCCGGCGTAGTACTCCACGTTGGCGTAGAGGGGCCGCCCCGGGCGCAGCTCGGCCAGCATCCGGAGGATGGTCTGCTCCACCTGCACCGCCAGATCGGCCAGCTCCCCGCCGAGGCCGGTGGCCACCTCACGCAGCATCACCGACCGGGGGTCGTCGGTCCGGTACACGGCGTGGCCGAATCCCATGATCCGCTCGCCCCGGGCCAGCAGGTCCCGGATGTAGCTCTCGGCCCGCTCCGGCCGCCCGATGGCGTCGAGGGTGTCGAGAGCCCGGCTGGGGGCACCGCCGTGCAGGGGCCCGGACAGGGCGCCCAGCGCCCCGACCACGGCCGCCGCCGCGTCGGCCCCGGTGGAGGCGATGACCCGGGCGGTGAAGGTGGAGGAGTTGAAGCCGTGGTCCACGGTGAGCATGAGGTACTGCTCGAGGGCCCGGGCCCGCTGCGGGTCCGGACGGTTCCCGGTGACCATCCACAGGTAGTTGGCGGCGTGGCCCAGATCGGGGTCGGCCGGCACCGGCTCCAGGCCCCGCCCGAGCCGGTGCAACGCCGCCACCAGGACCGGGGTGACTGCCGCCAGCTCCAGCAGGTCCCGGCGGCGGGCCGACCGGTCCAGGTCCCACAACGGCCGCATGCCCCGGGCCGAGCCGTACAGCGAGACAGCCGAGCGCAGTCCGTCGAGGGCCCCGCCGGCGTCGGCCGCCCGGGCCACGCCGGGCAGCAACTCCGATACGGCCGCCGGCAGCATCCGGGCGGCGGCTATCTCGGCCCGGAACCGGGCGGCGTCGGCCGCCGTCTCGGGCAGCGAACCGTCGAGGAGCAGGCGCCACACGTCCTCCAGCCCCCGGGTGGAGGCCAGCTCCGTCGCCGAGTACTGGCGGTAGTGGTAGAAGCCCTCGCCTCCCCGTACGTCGCCGATGGAGGTCTCGGTTACCTGCACCCCCTTGAGACCGGGCGGTACCGAGGGTGGCGGGTTGAGCACTTCGGTGGTGGTCATGACTGGATATTGACGCTGATCGGTGAATTGATCAATATTGATTTGTGATCAACTCCGGCATGACCACCGCCGAGGCGGCCGAACGCCTCGGGGTCAAGCGGGCCACCGTCTACGCCTACGTGAGCCGGGGTCTGCTGCACCCGCAGCGGGGTCCCGGAGGTAGCACCTTCGACCGCCAGGAGGTGGCCCGGCTGGCCCGCTCCGCCCGCCACCCGGCGGGGGATGCCGCTGCGGGCGGACGCCGAGCGAGGGAACGCCGCACCGGCGACGGGCCCTCAGAGGGCGGGGGCGGGGGCCGGGCCGCCCCGGTCGCGGCGGGCGACGACCCGGTGTTCGTGACCGGGCTGACCCTCATCCGGGGCGGGCTCTACTACCGGGGCCGCGACGCCGTGGAGCTGGCCGGCCGGTGGAGTTTCGAGCGGGTGGCGGAATGGCTGTGGACCGGTCGCGACCCCGGGGTGGGGGTCCGCTGGCCGGCGTTCCGCGATGCCGGCGGGCGGGTAGCCGGGAGCCTGGCCGGCCTGGGACGGGAAGTGCTGCCGGTGGAGCGGTTCGTCCTGGCCACCGGGGCGGCGGCGCTGGGTGACGAGCTGCGCCACGACCTGGACCCGGCCCGGGTTCCCACTACCGGCCGGCGGATCCTCGCAGCCCTGGCCTCTTCGCTGCCGCTCTCCGCCCCGGTTCGGTCCGGTCCGCCCGTTTCGACCCCCGCTGCGGCGGCACCGCACGACGGGCCGGAGGGGGCCGCGGGCCTCCGGCCGGAGAGGGCACCGGCGCTGGCCCGCCAGGTATGGCACGGCCTGAGCGCCCGGGCCCCGTCGGATGAGGACCTGTCCGCCACCGACGCCGCGCTGGTGCTCGGCGCCGACCACGAGCTGGCCCCCTCCACCCTGGCCGCCCGGGTCGCCGCATCGTTCCGGGCCGACCCCTACGCGGTGGTCCTGACCGGGCTCGGGCCCTCCAGCGGCAGCTGGCCCCCGGGGAGCACCGGCGCCCCGGGGGAGGTGGAGGTTCTGCTGGAGCGGGCGGCGGAGATCGGTGCGGAGCGGGCGGTGGGGGAGCACCTGCGCCGCTCCGGCCAGGCGCCCCACGGCTTCGGCATGCCTCTCTACCCGGCCGGCGACCCCCGGGGGCGGGCCCTGCTGGCGAGGATCGACCGGGTGGGCGATCCGGAGCGGCGCCGGGTGGTCCGGGCCGTACTGGACGTCGGCCGGGACCGGGGCTTCCCCGAGCCCAACTTCGACATGGGGATCGGGGCGCTGTCGTTCTGCGCCGGGATGGTCCCGGGGGCCGGTCAGGCCCTGTTCACGCTGGCCAAAGTGGCCGGTTGGCTGGCGCACGCCATGGAGGAGTACGCCTCCCCGACCAGGTTCCGCAGCCGGGCCGACTACGTCGGGGCGGCGCCCGAGGTGAGCTCCGGTTCCTGAGCGGCCGGCTGCAGGGGGTCGCCCGACCGCTCGTCATTGGGCCCGGCCCGACCGAAGAGCAGCACGACGACAGTGGCGCCCACGAACACCAAGATGCTGGTCCAGTCGTTAAGCCGCAGGCCCAGGTACCGGTGGGCCTCGTCCACCCGCATGTACTCGGTGAAGAACCGGCCGAAGGTGTAGACCGCGGCGTACACCCCGATGAGGTAGCCCCGCTTGATCCTGAACCGCTTCTCGATGCGGATGATGAGCCACACCGAGAACAGGTCCCAGAGGCTCTCGTACAAGAAGGTGGGCTGGAACGTCGTCACCCCGGCCGGGTAGGGAACGCAGTGGGTGACCGAGGAACAGTGCACCGGGTTGGAGATCTTGACCGCCCACGGGAGGTGGGTGGGCGACCCGTAGAGCTCCTGGTTGAAGTAGTTGCCCCACCGGCCGATGGCCTGAGCCAGCACGAACGCCGGCGCCACGCAGTCCACCAACGGGGCCAGACGCAGCCCCATCCGGCGCGCCCCGATGGCCCCGGTGGCCACTCCGCCGACCACGCCACCCCAGATGCCGAGCCCTCCCTGCCACACCTCGAACGCCCGGATCCAGTGACCGCCGGTGTCGGCCTGCCAGCTGGTGATGACGCTGTAGACCCGGGCACCGACCAGTCCGCCCGGTACACCCCAGACGGCCAGGGTGGCCATGGTGCCAGCCCTCCCGCCGATGGCCTCCCACCGCCGCTGCGCCAGCCACACCGCGGCAGCGATGCCGAGGGCGATCATGAAGCCGTAGACGTGCAGCCGGACCGGGCCGATGCTGATGCCGTTGGCCGGGGGGCTGGGAATGTACGCGACCAACGCTGCGAGGTTCACCGCGTGCAAGAGTAGAAGACGGCAGGGGGAAACTGGCATCTGGGCCGCACCCGGTGTCGGGGGCCGCCGTCGGGCTGGTCCGGTGGGATCCAGCCCGTGCTAGGGTCTGGGGCCTCCGGATACGGGCGCATAGCTCAGTTGGTTAGAGCGCATGCATGACGCGCATGAGGTCGGGGGTTCGATTCCCTCTGCGCCCACCGGGTCGGGTCGGCCGCTGC
>JAKAXN010000404.1 GCA_021816565.1 Actinomycetes bacterium | reverse complement strand
AGCCGGGAGATGGTCGGGGCGTAGGAGCGGCCGTTGTCGTTGAGGACGATGACCACCCGGCTCCCGCTGTGGCCCAGGTTGTTGAGACCCTCGAAGGCCATGCCCCCGGTCATGGACCCGTCACCGATGACCGCCACCACCCGCCGGTCGGGGGTGGAGCTGCGGGCCACCGCCGCGGCCACGCCGTGGGCGTAGCTCAAGATGGTCGAGGCGTGGCTGTTCTCCACCCAGTCGTGCACCGACTCGGCCCGGGACGGGTAGCCCGACAGCCCGCCGCCCTGGCGCAGGCCCGAGAACATCTCCCGCCGCCCGGTCAGCAGCTTGTGCACGTACGCCTGATGGCCGGTGTCCCACAGCAGGATGTCGCGCGGTGAGGAGAAGACCCGGTGCAGGGCGATGGTGAGCTCCACCGCCCCCAGATTGGAGCCCAGGTGGCCACCGTTGGTCGCAACTGCGTTCACGATGAAGGCCCGGATCTCGGCGGCCAGCGTCTGCAACTCATCCTGATCGAGCCTGACCAGGTCCGTCGGTGAGTTGATGGACTCCAGAAGCATTAACCGAGGGTACCGCCACCCGGGAACCTCGGCGGACCGCTCCACCCATCCGGTGGGCCGGGCGGGGCCGCCCCGCTCAGCGGTCGCGGCCGGCCACGAAGCGGGCCAGCTCCCCGAGGGCCGTCGTGGCCTCGGCGGTGAGGGGCAGGTCCTCCAGGGCGGCCTCGGCCCGGGCGACCAGTGAGGCGATCGACGACTCCACCTCGGCCCGGGCCCCGGTCTCCTCGATCAGCTCCTGCATCGAGGTGACATCGGTGTCGCTCAGATCGTCGGCGCCGAAGCGCCCGCGGAACCACTCCCGGCGCGGCCCCGCCACCCGGGCCGCGGTCAGGCTGGCCAGGAGGGTCGGCTTGCCCTCGCGGAGGTCGTCACCCACCGGCTTGCCGGTCACCGCCGGGTCGCCGAACACGCCGAGCAGGTCGTCTTTCAGCTGGAAGGCCTCCCCGAGCGGCAGCCCGAACTCCGACAGCGGGCCGGCCAGCCGGTCCAGGCGGTCGGGGGCGGCCAGGGCCGCCCCCAGGTGCAGGGGCCGCTCGATGGTGTACTTGGCGGTCTTGTACCGGCATATCCGCCGGGCCCGGGCCTCCCCGTCGGCCGGGCCGCCCACCCCCTCGGCCGTGCCGAGGACGTCCAGGTACTGCCCCACGTTGACCTCGAGGCGCATCTCCTCGAACACCGCCACCGCCGCAGGGGGGGCGCCGGCCAGCAGCCGGCTGCTGTAGACCAGGGCCAGGTCGCCGATGATGATGGCGCTGCCCTCCCCGAAGCGGCCCGGCGTGCCGGCCCAGCCCCGGCTGCGGTGCAGGTCGCTGAAGCGGATGTGCACGGTGTCGTTGCCGTGACGGCGGGGGGACCCGTCGATGATGTCGTCGTGGATCAACGCCGCGGTGTGCAGCATCTCCAGTGCCGCCCCGGCGTCGGTGACCGCCGGGTCGGAGCCGTCGCCCCCGGCCCCGACGAAGGCCCAGAAGCAGAAGGCCGGACGGAGCCGCTTGCCCCCCGCCAGCACATAGGACCGGAGGGCGTCGAAGGGGGCGGCCAGGTCCGGGTCCACCGCGCTCCAGCGGCCGATCTCGCCCTCGAGGAGCTCGGCCAGCCTCCCGTTGACGGCCTCGGCCACCGGACGCACGGACCCGGGCAGGCCGGGCTGCCCGCTGGGCCCGCTCACAGGCCGGCCCGGGCCGGTGAGTCCCCGGAGCCCACCGTCGCCGGCGCCACGGCCCGGGCGCGGGCCCGTCGGTCCAGCCACCCGGTGAGCCAGCGGGCCAGGGCGTAGGAGACGGCCAGCAGGAGCAGCCCGGCGATCACGTCACCGAAGTAGTGGTTGGCGGTCACGATGATGGCGAAGATGGTCATGGCCGGGTAGACGAAGACGAGGGGCCGGGCCCAGCGGGGCCGGATCAGCGAGAAGACCGCGCACGCGCACCAGGCCGCCCAGGTGGTGTGCAGGCTGGGCATGGCCGCGTACTGGTCGGACACGTCGTTGATCGGGCCGCTCGAAAAGTTCCATATGCCGCCGATGACCCGGAGGGTGTCGACGAAGTGGTAGTGCGCCGGCAGGAGCCGGGGGGGCATCAGCGGGAAGAACATGAATCCGATCAGAGCCAGGCCCGTCGCGAAGGCCAGGGTGTTGCGCCACAGGCGGTACCGGGCCGGGAACCAGAAGAACAGGAGCACCAGCACCCCGATGGCGGCGATGAAGTGGATGGTGCCGTAGAAGTCGTCGCAGGCCTCGATCAGCAACCGGTGCGACAGGAAGAAGTGCTGGATGTTCTCCTCGTGGAACATGCCGAACCAGCGCTCCACCCGGATGAGCCGCCGGGCGTTGGTGTAGGCCTGGAACACCGACACCGGCTTGGTGCCGCGCACGTCGCGCACGAAGGTGTAGGCCAGGTAGAACGCCGCGATTATCAGCACCTCTCGCCACCACTGCGACCGCTTCACGGGTCGGCGGTCGGGGCCTGAAGGGGGGGGTTCTGGATCGGGCAACCGGTTGAGAATAATGAACCGTTGCGGGTCCGTCGGGGCGGGATGGCAGGATGACCATGTGCGCACCGCCTCCCGGACCACGATGGCGCTGGCCGCAGCGGCCGCCGCGGTGGTGGCGGCCGGATCGGCCGGGGTCCTGGTCCTCACCGGTGGGTCCGCCCGCCACGCCGTCACCCGCCCGCCGGCCGGGCCCCGCCCGGCGGCCGAGACGGCCCGGCCCGCGGCCCCGGCCGGCCCCCCGCCCAGCTACATCGCCACGCTGCGCGCCGCGGTGTCCTACAGCGCCACTCCCGGCGGCCCCCCGGCCGGCTCGCTGGCCGCCACCAACCCTTTCGGCACCCCGCAGGTCCTGGCCGTGATCGGCGCACCGGACGGGTCCGGATGGCTCCACGTGGAGCTGCCGGTACGGCCCAACGGGTCGACCGGCTGGATCCCGGCGTCGGCCGCCAGCCTCGGGCAGACCTCCTACCGGGTGGCGGTGGACCTGGCGGCCCACACCGTCACCGTCACCGACGCCGGCCGGCCGGTTCTGACCACCGCGGCGGCGGTGGGGTCGCCGGCCGCGCCCACCCCGACCGGCACCACCTACCTGTGGGAGCTGATCCGCCCCGACGACCCGGCCGGGCCGTACGGGCCGTACATCTTCGGGTTGGCCTGGTTCTCCGACACCTACGCGGTCTTCAACGGGGGCAACGCCCAGATCGGGATGCACGGCCAGGACGAGCCGTGGTCGATCGGCCGGGCGGTCTCCCACGGGTGCGTGCGGCTGCCCAACGACGTCATCACCCGCCTGGCCGGGATGCTGCCCCTCGGCACCCCGGTGACCATCTCCTGATCCCGGCGCCCGGCGCCCGGCCGGGTTTCCCTAGCGGGCCTTTTCCATGAATGCCCCGGCGTCGACCAGCACCCGGACCACCCGGCCGGCGGCGACCAGGCCGCACTTGTCGGTGACCGTGGCGTTGAAGGTCAGCCGCTTTCCCTCGACCCTCTCGAGGGCCACTGCGGCGGTGATGCGGCCGCCGACGAGCACCGGCACCAGGTGGGTGATCTCCACCCGGAACCCCACCGAGGTCTGCCCGGCGGCCAGATGGGGGGCCAGGGCCCGGGCCGCCGCCTGCTCGCACAGGGCCACCAGGCGGGGGGTGGCCAAAACCTCGACGTCTCCGCTACCGACCGCCTGCGCCGTGTCGGCGGGAGTCACCTCGAGCTCGATCTGACTGGACAAGCCGGCAGGTAGACCCACGACTGTCAACGGTACGCGGGTACCCTCACGATGTTCCAATGCCGCGCTCGGTGGCGGGCGGAGCAGCCCGGTCCGCACGGTCCAATCGCACCATTTAGGAGTTCCATGCTGATCGATGAACCGGTCATCGAGGGTGTGCTTCGCACCGCCCTGCGCAGCGGCGGGGAGTTCGCCGAGATCTTCGCCGAGGACCGCCGGGGGACCGGGGCCCGCCTCGACGACGGCCGGGTGGAGGACCTGGCCTCGGGTCGCGAGCGGGGCGCCGGTATCCGGGTGGTGACCGGCGAGACCACCGGCTTCGCCCACACCAGCGATCTGTCGCCCGCCGGTCTGGCCGCCGCCGCGGAGGCGGCCGCCGCCGCCGCCCGCCAGGGGGGCGGGGGGGTCAGGACCGTGGCCCTCAGCCGGGTCCACGCCCCGGCCCCGACCTCGGTGGCGGTGTTCCCCGAGTCGGTCGCCAAGGCCGAGAAGGTCGCCCTGCTGCGCCGGGCCGACGACGCCGCCCGGCGGGCCGGGGCGTCGGTGCGCCAGGTGAGCGCGGTCTACGGCGACAGCCGCCGGCGGATCCTCGTGGCCAACAGCGAGGGGGTCCTGGCTTCCGACGAC
>JAKAXN010000403.1 GCA_021816565.1 Actinomycetes bacterium | reverse complement strand
CCGGTCCCGTCTTGGTCAGCGGGAGGCCACGTCCAGGCAGGACTGGCGCAGGGCGGCCAGGAAGCGCTCCTTGGGTGCCCCGCCGGCCACGCAGAGGTGACCGCCGTCGACGCAGCGCACGGTGGCGTCGGGGATGGCCCGGGCCAGGCGGAACTGGCGGATGGGCGGCACAATCTGGTCGTTGGTGCAGACGACCACCGAGGTCGGGACATCCACCTGGCCGATCCAGCCGGAGGAGTCGAACTGGCCGATGGCCGCGGTGGCCTGCATTATCGACCGGGGGTCGTGGCCGGCCATCTCGTCAACGGCCCAGCGGACGTCGCGGACCGGCTGCGGCAGCGGGACGGGAACGGAGCAGACCAGCGAACCGGCCGCCCGCACCAGACGCTCGGGCAGGACCACCGGGGAGGCACCGGCCAGGCTCACGCCGGCGAAAGCCAGCTTCTCGGCCGGGGACCCCCGGAAGTTGCGGCTGGTGGCGCAGAAGACCAGCCCCCGGACCAATTCCGGGTGGCGGCGCCACAACAAAGAGGCGATGGGACCGCCCATGGAGTAGCCGACCACGATGGACGGCCCCAGGTCCAGGGCTTCGATGGCGGCCGCGGCGTCGTCGGCGCAGTCCTCGAGGGTGAAGCGCCGGGTGCGTATTCCCCGGCCGTGCCCCCGGTGGTCGATGGTGACCATGCGGAACTGGTCGCGCAGCACGTACTGCGACCCGGCCCAGTTGAGCCCGCCGGTGGCCCCGAGACCGTGGAGCATGACCAGGGCGGGCGCCCCCTCGGGTCCCGGCTCCTCCCGGATCCAGGTCCGGCCCCGGGAACCGAGATCCAGCCACCGACCGGGCGGGGCGGTGGTGGAGCGGGGAGCCCGCTCCCCCTCCGGCACCACCCGCATGGGGCGGCGGAGAGGAACGACGGGCTGGGTCCTGCGCCGGGGGGCCCGGGCCTGCTCGGTCCCGGTGGCCGCCACCATGGGCTCACCGGTGAGCATTTCGTGATCCTGTTCGGCCGGCATCACGATGCCGCCGGGGTCTGGCGCAGCCATGCCATGACTTCCAATCGGTTGGGTCGGGCGTTTGCTGGAGCGGATAACTGAGGGATCCGGCGGGGAATTACCCGACCGGCGGGCACGGCAGCAGGAAAAAAGGGATTACTGATTCGGGACCGACGGTCCGTGACCGTAGCCGCCGCGGCGAAGCCCGGGCGGGATACCCCCGCCGGCATCGTCAACACGGCTCCCCCCGTCCGCCCACGGCCCGGAAGGCCGGGGCCAGAGGGGTGTGCGAAACCACCCAGACCGTGACAATCGCCGCAATGGCACCAGGTCTGTTCAGCGCTGGAAACTTCAGCATCTCTTCAAACTCCCGACGCTCGACAAGCGCTCTGGTAGCGGGGAACGACGGTGTCTTTCCACCGTTAATCGTCTCGAAAGGGCCATACCCGAGCGCGGACGGGGGCAAACGACTGCGGACCCCTCGTTCGCCGGGCCCGCCTGCTGGGTAGCTCCAGGGGTGGATGAGGCGGATGAAAGGAGAGTCGAAGACCATGCGCCAACCGCACCCGGGCGGCACCCGTGGAACCGATCGCAGCGGAGGGAGCAGCCGTGGCCGGTGACACCAGCTCGAACGACCTCCAGGACAGGACCACGGCCGAACTGCTCAAGACGCTCTCGACCCAGATGACCGCCCTGGTCCATCAGGAGGTGGACCTGGCCAAGGCCGAACTGGCCGGCAAGACCAAGAAGATCGGGATGGGCGCCGGGATCTTCGGCGCCGCCGGGGTGATCGGCCTGCTGGGTGGAGCCACCCTGGTGGCGGCGGCCGTGGCCGGCATCGCCACCGCTTTGAGCGTGTGGCTGTCGATACTCATAGTGGGCGGCTTCCTGGTGGTCGTGGCCGGGATAGTGGCCCTGGCCGGTCTGACCGAACTGGCCCAGGGCACGCCGCCGATCCCCGAGGAGGCCCTGGAGAGCACGAAGGAGGACGTCACTTGGCTGAAGACCCAAGCCAGATCCGCGAAGCCATAGAGGACACCAGGGCCGAGATCGCCGAGACGATGGAGGCCCTCGGACAGAAGGCCGACGTGAAGGGTCGCCTCAGCGAGGAGGTCAAGGAGAAGGCCGACGAGCTGAAGACAACGGCCCGCTCCTCGGCGGAGCAGCTCAAGGCCAAGCTGGCAACCGCCCAGGAGCAGGCCCGGTCCTCCCTGCCGGAGTCGGCCTACCCGGCGGCCGACGCGGCGATGGCCCGGGTCCGGGAAACGGCATCGTCGGTGTCATCGGACCCGGCCCGCACCCGCCGACTGGCCATGGCCGCAGGGGCGGTGGTGACCCTGCTCCTACTGCGCCGCCGTCGGCGCCGGCGGAGGAACTGACGGTCGGCTCGACGCCACCTCGATCAAAGGGCAGCAGGAGGGCCCGGCCACCGGCCGGGCCCTCCTGCGCGTCACTCGGTGGGACGGACCGTGCTCGGTGAGCGACCCCGGCCCAGCAGGAGCGCCCGGCCCCGGCGGAACGGCAGCAGGGCGGCCCGGGCGGCGTTGGCGCCGGCCGCCCCGTGCACCCCGCCGCCGGGATGGGCCGACGAGGAGGCCAGGTACAGCCCGGCCACCGGGGTCTCGGGCCGGCCGGAACCGGGCACCGGCCGGAAGATCAGCTGCTGGTGCAGCTGGGCGGTGCCGCCGCCGATGGCCCCCAGATCCAGGTTCGGGTTCTCCGCCTGCAACCCGGCCGGGGCGAACACGTGCCGGCCCAGGATGCTGGCCCGGAAACCCGGGGCCAGTCGCTCCACCCGCTGCTCGACGCGCTCGACGAACCCGGCCAGCCAACCCGACTCGGCCGAGACGTCCAGCTCCCCGGCGGCGTCGGCGATCAGGCGGCGGGGCACGTGGGTGTAGGCCCAGGCCGTCTCGGTGCCCTCCGGGGAGCGCGACGGGTCGCCCCGGGACTGCTGACCGAAGAGCAGGAACGGCCGGGACGGCAGGAGGCCCATGGCCAGCTGGCTGGAGAACTCGGTCAGGTTGTTGAAGTCATCGGCCACGTGGACCGTACCGGCCCGGGTGGCGTCACCGGCCACCCACGGGACGGGCCGGCTCAGCGCCCAGTCGACCTTGACCGTGGAGGTATCCCACTGGAACCGCTCGAGATCGGCCAGAACCCCGGCCGGCAGGTGGTCCTCCCCGACCAGCCGGCGGTACAGCATCGGGGCGTTGACGTCGGCCAGCACGGCCCGCCCGGCCGACACCGACGCGCCGCCGCGCAGCTCCACGCCCACCGCCCGACCCCGGCGTATGACCACCTTCTCCACCGGCGAGTCGCAGACCACCCGGCCGCCGCGGCTCTCGAGGCGGCGGACCAGGGCCGCGGTCAGCTCGCCGGCGCCCCCGGCCGGCACGGGGAAGCCGAACCGCTGCCCCAGGCAGGCCAGCAGCCAGCCGTACAGGCCGCTACCGGCCGACTCCGGTGACAGATCGGCGTGCAGCGCCGACCCGCCGAGCAGCAGGCCGGCGCCCACCCCGTCGAAGAGCTCCTCGGTCATACGCCGAACCGGCAGGAGGGCGTGGCGCAGGAGCCGGACGCCGCCCATGGCTCTCAGGCGGCCGGCCAGGGCCAGCGCCGGGCGCACCGGGGGAAACGGGCCGAGCAGGGCGTCGAGGAACGGGCCCTCCATCTCCGCCCAGCTGGCGATCATCGAGCGCCAGGCGTCACCGTCGCCGGGGGCGAACGCCGACACCGACCCGGCCGTCGCGTCCAGGTCCATGGATATGGCAGCGCAGCTGCCGTCGAGCAGGGGGTGGGCCAGGACCAGGGGGAAGTGCCGCCAGGTGAGCCCGTGATCCTCCAGCCGGAGATCCCGGATGGCCGGGGAGGCCTTGGCCAGCGGGTAGAAGGCGCTGAAGAGGTCATGGTGGAAGCCGGGGACGGTGATCTCACCGGTGCGGACCGCCCCGCCCGGCTCCGGCCGGGCCTCCAGCACCACGACCGACCAGCCGGCGTCGGCCAGCCGGTTGGCGGCGACCAGCCCGTTCGGCCCGGCCCCGATGACCACCGCGTCGGGCGCGGCGGGGGCGTCAGGCACGCCGGGGGCCTCCGGTGGCATGGTCGCGCTGCTCGATCAGCCGGCGGTAACGGCGGCAGATCTCCAGGTTGCGGAGTCTGACAGCGGCGGAGGTCAGGTGCCGCAGGCGGGGGGCGTTGAGCACTCCGGCGGTCGGGCGCTCCCGGACCACCAGGGTGCAGCCGTCCGGGTGGGGGGAGAAGGCGAACTCGACCAGCAGGGTCCCGAGCGGCCAGATGCGGGCCTCCAGGCGCAGCCGGGACGGGTCCTGCAGGTCGATGACCTCCGTGGAGTCCCGCAGCAGCAGGGGCGGGATCCCGACGGTGTGGTGGATGCAGGTG
>JAKAXN010000402.1 GCA_021816565.1 Actinomycetes bacterium | reverse complement strand
CGCCGGTTTCGACGCCGACAGCCTGACCCCGGGCGAGGCGGGCCGGGTGGTGGCCGTCTGCAGCCGGATGGAGGCGTCGGTGGCGTCCGTCAAGGCGCTGGCCGCGGCCCGGGCCGCGGAAGGCAGCTCGTGGAAGCACGAGGGCTACCGCTCGCCCGCCGACCAGCTGGCCCACCGGGCCGGCATGAGCCCGGGGGCGGCCCGGCGGGCCCTCGACACCGGACGGCGGATGAGCGGCCAGCCGGAGGTGGCCCGGGCCGCTCTGGCCGGCGAGCTAACCCCCGAGCAGGCGGCGGCCGTGTCCGACGGGGCCGCCGCCGACCCCGGCCGGGCCCGGCAGCTGATCGAGCAGGCCCGCCGCTCCACCGTCACCGAGCTCAACCAGGAGGTGGCCCGGGTCAAGGCCGGCCGCACGGACCTGGAGGCCCGCAGGAGAGAGATCCACGCCAAGCGCACCCTCCGGCGCTGGACCGACCGGGAGGGGGCGGTACACGCCCACATGTACGGCAACCCCGAGGGTGCCGTCGCCGTCTGGCAGACGCTCGACCCCCTCCGGCGGCGGCTGATCATGGCCCGGCGGGGGAGGGGGGAGCACGAGTCGCTCGACGCCCTCGACTACGACGCCCTCGTCACCCTGGCCCGGTTGGCCTGCGGCCAGGACGCCGAGATCGGCTTCGACGAGCTGCTCGACATGGGCCTGTTCCCCCAGGCCCGCGCCGCCCGGGCGCTTCCGGCCGCCCCGCCCGGGGACACCCTTCAACCGGCGGACCCGGACCCGGGACCGCCGCAGCGAGCCAAGAAGCTGGCCGGAGGCCCGGCCAAGGTGATCGTCCGGGTTGATCTCGACGCCCTGCTGCGGGGCTGGCCTGCGGAAGGGGAGCTGTGCGAGATGGACGGCTGCGGTCCCGTGGCAGTGTCGCTGATCCGGGAGCTGATGGCCCGCGGGGCCAACCTGATCGCCCTGGCCCTGACCCGGGCCGAGCGGGTGGAGGCCGTGTACCACCACGGCCGCCGGCCCACCGCAGCCCAGCGGACCGCCCTGGAGTTGATCTACCCGACCTGTGCGGCGGCCGGCTGCCACGCCCGGTCCGGCCTGGAGATGGATCACCGGGAGGACTGGGCCCGCACCCACTTCACCGCCCTGGACCTGCTCGACCGGCTCTGCCCCCACCACCACAAGCTCAAGACCCACAAGGGGTGGGGGCTGGTGGCCGGCACCGGGAAGCGCCCCTTCGTGCCCCCCGACGACCCCCGTCACCCCGGCCGGGCCGGCCCCGGCACCGACGCCGGCACCGGCCCGCCGGTGACAGACCTTCAGCCCTACCCGGCCCCTCGCCCCGGGTCCATGCTGGACGTCGACCGCCTGACCGGGGAGGACTACCGATGAGCACCACCAGGGAGCTGGCCGAGCGGGCCTTCGATGCGTACAACTCCGGCGACATCGACGCCTTCATGGCCTTCTACGCCGACGACGCCGTCGTCTCCTACCCCGGGGTGCCCGACGGCACCATCCGCGGGCGCGACGCCATCCGGGCGAACTGGTCGTCGCAGCGCGACAGCTTCCCCGACAGCCACATCACCTCCGAGGTACTGGTCGTCGAGGGCGACACGGTCGCCGACGAGTTCACCTACGCCGGCACCAGCACCGGGCCCGTCACCATGCCGGACGGCACCACGATCGCCCCCACCGGCCGGCACATCGAGATGAGAGGGATGCAGCTGCTGCGGCTGCGCCACGGCAAGGTGGTCCGCCACGACCTGTTCATGGACATCGCCGTCATGATGGCCCAGATGGGCCTGACGCAGAAGCCCTTCTCCACCCCCGGATCGTGAACGCTACGGGCCCGGTGGCCACCGCCCTCACCGTCCACTCCCGGGCTGTCGGCCGCTGCAACGCCGGCGACGTCGAGGGCTTCGCCGACCTGCACGCCCCCGACGCCGTCCTGGTCACACCGGCCGGGACCTTCCGGGGCCGGGCGGCCATACGGCGCTACTGCGCCGGCATCCGGGCCGCCTTCCCGGACCTCAACCTGCGGGTGGGGCTGGCCGTGGAGCACGGTGACACGGTCGTCGCCGAGTGGGTCGGGACGGGGTCCAACACCGGGCCGGTGGCCCTCCCGGACGGGACCTCCAGGCCGGCGACCGGCCGGGCCATCGCCCACCGGGGCATGCAGGTCGCCCACGTGCGCGCCGGGCGGATCGTCGAGCACCACCTCTACTGGGACCGCCTGGCCACGGCCCGTCAGCTGGGGGTGGCGGCCGATCCCGACCAGCAGCCGGCCCCCGATGCGGACCGCCGCCGGGTGTCATTGCCGCCCGGGCCGTGGCTGACCGGCCTCGGCCTCGGTTCCTGACGGCTGCGCCCGCAACCCTCGAAGACGCCGGCCCGCTCCGCCCCCGTCAGCCCGGCCTGCGATCCGGGGCCAGGTCGAAGGCGTCGAAGGTGAAGGGCGGGGCCACCGTGCAGCCCACCAGGGTCCACTCTCCCAGGCTGCGGGCCCGCTGCCACGCCCCGGCCGGGACCACCGCCTGAGGCCGCTGGTGGGACCGCAGATCGGGCCCCAGCGTCACCGCGGAGGCCGGCCCAGGGCCGGCGTCGATCTCCAGCAGCAACGGCGCGCCGGCGTGGAAGTGCCACATCTCCACCCGGTCCCGGACCCGGTGCCAGGCGGACTGCTCGCCCCGGCGCAGCAGGAAGTAGATCGCCGACGATGCCTGGTCCCGCCATGTCTCGCGATAGTGGCCCCCCTCGGGGTGGGCCTCCAGACCCAGCGTCTGGATAACGTAGTCGGCGTCCAAGCGGAGGCCCCTACCGGGTCCGGGTGAAGCGGTGTACCGCCTCGAGCAGCTCTCGGCTCTTCTCGGCCGCCACCGCCGCGTCCCCCGACGCCAGCGCCCCCTTGGCGCAGTGGTTGACGTGGTCGTCGAGGATCCGGCCGGCCACCGACTCGAGGGCGGTGGTGACCGCGGCGATCTGGGTGAGGATGTCGATGCAGTAGCGGTCGTCGGCGATCATCTTCTCGATGCCCCGGGCCTGACCCTCGATGCGGCGCATGCGGTTGATGAGGGCGTCCTTGTGGCCGGCGTGGAGGTACCCGTAGGCGCCGTCGGTGGTGGTGTCGGTCACGGTTGCTCCTGGAGGGGTTGGAAGCGGCGCAGGCGTAGGGAGTTAGTGACCACGAACACGCTGGAGAAGGCCATGGCGGCGGCCGCGATGATGGGGTTGACCACCCCGGCCACGGCCAGGGGGATGGCGGCCACGTTGTAGCCGAAGGCCCACACCAGGTTGCCCTTGATGGTGGCCAGGGTGCGGCGGGCCAGGCGGATGGCGTCGGCGGCGGCGTTGAGGTCGCCGGAGACCAGGGTGAGGTCGGAGGCTTCTATGGCCACGTCGGTGCCGGTGCCGATGGACAGGCCCAGGTCGGCCTGGGCCAGGGCCGGGGCGTCGTTGACCCCGTCGCCGACCATGGCCACCACCTCGCCGGCCTGCTGCAGCCGGACGACCTCGGCGGCCTTGTCGCCGGGCAGGACCCCGGCCACCACCCGGTCGATGCCGACCTCGGCGGCCACGGCCCGGGCGGCCCGCTCGTTGTCCCCGGTGAGCAGCACGGGGGTGAGCCCCATCCGGCGCAGCCGGGCCACGGCCTGGCGGCTGGTGGGCTTGATCCGGTCGGCCACGGCGACCAGCCCGGCCGCCCGTCCGTCGACGGCCACGGCCACGACGGTGTCGCCCCGGTCCTCCAGGCGGGCGGCTTCGGCGGTCAGGCCCGCCGGCAGGGTGACGGCCCAGTCGGCCAGCAGGGCCGGGCGGCCGATCACCACGGCGCGGCCGTCGACCACCGCCTCGACGCCGAGTCCGGTGCGCGACGAGAAGGATTCGGCTGCCGGCAGCGGACCGAGGCGGTCCCGGCCGTGGGCTGCGATGGCCCGGGCGATGGGGTGCTCGCTGGCGTCTTCCACCGCGGCGGCCAGGCGCAGGAGGTCCTCCTCGCCGACCCCGTCGGCGGGGACCAGGCCGGTGACGGCCATCTTCCCCTCGGTGATGGTGCCGGTCTTGTCCAACACGATGGTGGTGACCTGGCGGGTCTGCTCGAGCACCTCGGGGCCCTTGATGACCACGCCGATCTGGGCGCCCCGGCCGGTGCCGACCATCAGAGCGGTGGGGGTGGCCAGGCCCAGGGCGCACGGGCAGGCGATCACGATGACGGCCACCGCGGTGCTGAACGCCGTGGTGGTGGCCACCCCGCCGATCAGCAGCCAACCGGCCAGGGTGGCGGCCGAGATGGTGATGACCGCCGGGACGAACACCGCGGAGACCCGGTCGGCCAGGCGCTGCACCGGGGCCTTGCCGGCCTGGGCCTCGCCGACCAGCCGGGCGATCTGGGCCAGCGCGGTG
>JAKAXN010000401.1 GCA_021816565.1 Actinomycetes bacterium | reverse complement strand
AGGTGTACACGCCCTGGTCGAGCAGGGTGTAGGACTTCTCCGACACGACCGGCCGGAGGATGACGCTGCGGGGATCACTCATTCGGCGCTCTCCTCGGCGTCGGGGGCGGCCCCGGCGGCGCCGGCCCTGCCGGGCAGCGTCTCGGGGGTGAAGACGATCCAGTCGTTGCACAGGATGTCGTAGGCGTTGAGCTCGCTGCTCAGGATGACCTGGACCTCCGGCAGGTTCCGGAAGGACTTGTAGGCCTCCTCGTCGTTGCGGGTGAGCACCACCAGGACCCGGCCGTCGAAGCCGAGGGCCTCGAGGGCGGCCTTGGCCGCCTTGGTGCTGGGGTCGGTCCAGGACCAGGAGTCGACCACGGCCACCCGACCCTCGGCGGCCCGGTCGGAGAGGGCCGAGCGCAGGGCCAGCTGGATCATCTTGCGGGGGGTCTTCTGGCGGTAGCTGCGGGGCTTGGGGCCGAGGGCGACGCCGCCGCCGCTGAAGTGGGGGGCCCGCTCGGAACCCTGGCGGGCCCGGCCGGTGCCCTTCTGCTTGAACGGCTTCTTGCCGCCGCCGGAGACCTCGGCGCGGGTCTTGGTGCTCTGGGTGCCGGCCCGGGCGGCGGCCAGCTGGGCCGTGACCACCTGGTGCAGCACCGGAACGTTGGGCTGGATGCCGAACACCTGCTCGTCGAGTTCCACCGATCCGGCGGCCTCGCCGGTCACGGTCCGCCGCTCGAGGGTCAGAGCCATCACTTACCTCCCTTGACGGCGTCGCGGATGACGATCATGCCGCCGCGCGGCCCGGGCACTGCGCCCTTCAGCATCAGCAGGTTGCGCTCCGGGTCGGACTTGACGACCTCCAGGTTCAGCGTGGTGACCCGGGCCGAGCCGTACTGGCCGGCCATGCGGGTCCCCTTGAACACCCGGGCCGGCGTGGCACAGGCACCGATCGAGCCGGGAGCCCGGTGGTGCTTGTGGTTACCGTGGCTGGCGCCCTGGCCGCTGAAGTTGTGCCGCTTCATGCCACCGGCGAAGCCCTTGCCCTTGCTGATGGCGGTCACGTCGACCTTGTCCCCGGCGCTCAGCAGCTCCACCGTGAGCTCGTCGCCCACCGTGTAGTCCGACGTATCGGCGACGCGCAGCTCGACCAGGTGCTTGCCCGGGTCGACGTTGGCGGCGGCGAAGTGTCCGGCCTCGGGCTTGTTGAGCCGGGCGGCCTTCTGGGTCCCGTAGGTGACCTGGACGGCGGAGTAACCGTCCCGGTCGGCGGTCTTGAGCTGGACGACGCGAACCGGGGTCACCCGGACGATGGTCACCGCGATGGCGCGGTTCTGGTCGTCCCAGACCTGGCTCATGCCGACTTTCTCGCCGACTATCGCTTTCGATGGCACAGCTGACTCTTTCCTGGGGGTCGTGGCGGAGGGGGACCCGCAGCCCGGAGCTACCGGACCGGGGCCGCCTCACACGCGGACGCTCCGCTCGGTCACCCGAGCGGAGCGCTCGATTCACTTTTGCTGCGGGGTCTCCTTACGGCCAGAGCCGGTCCGGACACCCGCAGACGTCGGTTCTACGACGGCCTACAACTATAGCCCCAACCACCCCACCCCACGCCAGCCGGGTTGACGGGGGCGGGCCGGCGATCGGCAAGACTGGTCCGATGCCCCAGTCTCTCGCTCCCCCGCCCCAGACGGTCGGACGGCGACGTGTCGTGGCCCCGAGCGTCGAGCGTATCGAAGCCGAGCTGCGCTTCGACGTGGCGGCGCGCGCCGCCCAGGGTAGGGCGGCCATCGACTTCTGCGGGGGCGCCTCCGACGGCTACCCGGCCCTGGACCTGCGCCAGCCGGTGGAGTGGGTGCGCCTCGACGGGCGGGACCTGAGCCCCGACGACTTCGCCCCGGTGGACCTGGGCGGCGGTGAGGGGGCCGAGATGCGGGTGCTCGACGTGGAGGTCGAGGCCGGCGCCCGCCACCGCCTGGAGGTCGGCTACCGGGCTGAGACCCCCGGCTGCACCGGCGCCGAGCCCATCGGCTGGCTGAACGACGGGGTTCGCTTCGATCTGTGGATGTCGGACCTGCACCCGGGCCGGTACCTGGAGATGTGGGTGCCGGCCCCGCTGATCCACGACCGTTTCGCCCTGTCGCTGGATGTCCGCATCGAGGGGACCGACCGCCCCCACACCCTGATCGCCAACACCGCCGGGGTCAGCGCCGAGGCCGGCGGGCGGGCCTGGTCGCTGGTGTACCCGGCGCACTTCACCGCCCTGTCCCCCATGCTGGTCATCGCCCCCTCCGACACCATCGAGACCAGGCGCAGCGCCGTCAGCCTGAGCGGGCGGAGCCGGTCGCTCGGCGTGGTCACCGCCCGCCACACCGACACCGACGCCGACCTCGGGTCCTGCGAGGCCGACATCCGCTCCTGGCTCACCTACCTGGGGACCCGCTTCGAGCCGTGGGTCCACGGCGACACGTTCTGGGCGGTGGTGTGGGGACCGGGCCGGGGCATGGAGTACGACGGGGCCACCACGGCATCGGTCGGCGCCCTCGAGCACGAGGTGTTCCACAGCTGGTTCGGCCGGGGCGTGAAGCCGGCCCGGGCCAGCGACGGGTGGATCGACGAGGCCTACACCACCTGGTCGACGGCGTCGCGCCGCTCCGAGCTGCCCCGCTTCGCGGCCATCGAGCTGGACCTCGACGAGCCGCCGGTCGAGCTGTACCCCTCCCACCCGTGGTCGCGCCACACGCCGACGGAGTCCTACAGCGAGGGGGCCCGGCTCTTCGCTGGCGTGGCCCACCGCCTGGGCGGCCCGGAGAAGCTGCGCGCCGCCATGGCCGACTGGTACCGGGCCAACGCCGGCGGCCTGGTCACCACCGACGGTCTGGGCGCCCACCTCAAGACCTGGTCGGGGATCGACATCTCCCCGTGGTGGGCCCGCTTCGTCCACGGGCGGGGCTGAGGCCCGCCGGCCCGGCGCCCGGAGCCCGGCCCCGGGCGCGAAGAAGGCCACGCCTGTCGAGCGGCGTGGCCCTCCGGGGGGAAGAGCGGCTGGGAGCCAGCCGGTCTAGTTGGTCTGGATCTTGATCTCGATGTCGACGCCGGCGGGCAGCTCGATGCGCTGGAGGGAGTCCACCGTCTTGGGGGTGTGCTCGACGATGTCGAGCAGCCGCTTGTGGACCCGCATCTCGAAGTGCTCGCGGCTGTCCTTGTACTTGTGCGGCGAGCGGATCACGGTGTAGCGGTTGCGCTCGGTCGGCAGCGGGACGGGACCCCGCACCTTGGCCTGGGTACGCAGCACGGTCTCGACGATCTTCTTGGTGGACTGATCCAGGATCTCGTGGTCGTAGGCCTTGAGCCGGATGCGAATGCGCTGCTTGGTTCCGTCAGCCATGGGCTGATTACTCCATTTCCAGGGTTCAGGTGGGGGTTTTCAAATATCGTCCGGGCGGCGCCCGCAGGCGGGCCGAGCCCATGAATGAGCCGGGCGGTCACGCCCGGCTCGGACCCCTCGGGGAGGGGGGATGGGCCGGGGGGCCGGAGCCCCCCGGCGACACTACTTGAGGATCTTGGTGACCCGGCCCGAGGCGACCGTGCGACCACCCTCACGGATGGCGAAACGGAGGCCCTCGTCCATGGCGATGGGCTTCTGCAGCTCGACCTTGATGTCGGTGTTGTCACCGGGCATCACCATCTCGGTGCCCTCGCCCAGCTGGATGCTGCCGGTCACGTCGGTGGTGCGGAAGTAGAACTGCGGCCGGTAGTTGTTGAAGAACGGCTTGTGGCGGCCGCCCTCTTCCTTCGACAGCACGTAGATGGTGCCCTCGAACTCGGTGTGCGGGGTGATCGAGCCGGGCTTGCACAGCACCTGACCGCGCTCGACCTCTTCTTTCTTGGTGCCCCGCAGCAGGGCCCCGATGTTGTCTCCGGCCTCGCCCTCGTCGAGGAGCTTGCGGAACATCTCGACGCCGGTGCAGGTGGTCTTGGAGGTCGGGCGCAGACCGACGATCTCCACTTCCTCGCCGACCTTGATCCGGCCCTGCTCCACCTTGCCGGTGACCACGGTGCCGCGGCCCTGGATGGTGAAGACGTCCTCGATGGGCATGAGGAACGGCTTGTCGAGGTCCCGCTCGGGCTCGGGCACGAACTCGTCGACGGCGTCCATCAGCTCGACGACCTTGTCCTCCCACTCCTTGTCGCCCTCGAGGGCCTTGAGAGCGGACACCCGGATCACCGGGGTGTCGTCACCGGGGAACTCGTACTCGTTGAGCAGCTCCCGTACCTCGAGCTCGACCAGGTCCAGCAGCTCCTCGTCGTCGACCATGTCGGCCTTGTTGAGGGCCACCACGATCGACGGCACGCCCACCTGGCGGGCCAGCAGCACGTGCTCCCGGGTCTGGGCCATCGGGCCGTCTTCTGCTGAGACCAC